>WRKK01000217.1 GCA_009782245.1 Defluviitaleaceae bacterium
CAGGCCGAACAGGCCGAACAGGCCGAACAGGCCGAACAGGCCGAACAGGCCGAACAGGCCGAACAGGCCGAACAGGCCGAACAGGCCGAACAGGCCAGTTTTTTAGTACATTTATGAACTAAAAAACTAGCCATACACCCAAAAAACATAACAAAAAAACTAAAACACCCAAAAACATCAAAAAACAACATTTTTTTGTACCCTACTAAGCAATTAAAAAAATGTTACGGGGTCAAGGGGAGAATCCCCTTGCGGGGTGTGGGGCAGCGCCCCACGGTTTTAATATTTTAAGGAGAACTACATGATACTATTTTTTCATTTTAACGATTATATTTTTGAATATCCGTTGCCTTCTGTTAATGATCGGCGTATAGTGCTGAATCTTAGTGAGGAGATTAAGGAAGGGTTGGGGGTAATACATTTTGAGGTTTGGGACAATGTTTGGTATTTGGTTGCCGAAAATACTACCGAAAAAGTGCGCGATGTGGTGCATCTGAAGGCCAACGGCAAACGGGTAACTAACCACGCTTTGACAGACGGCGAAGTTATCAACGGTAAAGTGAATAATACCGAATTTGCCATACGTGTCTACAAAACTAGCAAATCGTTTACATATTACCGTAAATATGATATGCAGGGCAGAACCAAAGTTGAAATTGGCAGCGGTCAAACCTGCGATGTAATTATAAATGATACATACGCCAGCCGCCAACACGCCACAATATACCGCCAAAATGGACACACTTTTGTCCGCGACCATAGCTCTAACGGGACGTACGTGCAAGGTAAACGCATTGTCGGCGATTACCAACTGGATATTATGGACGATATTTATATAGCCTCTATCAAAATTGTCTACATGGGGGCTTTTTTGGCTATCAACCATTTGCATAAATGCCGCATAAGTATGCGCCCGCTAACCATTAACAAAACCCTAATTACCAAAGTTACCCAAGAAACAGCCGATGCCGAAAATGACGGAACTCTTATCCGCTCGCCTAGAGTGCTGGAATCACTTGATACAGAACCCGTCGAACTAGAATCGCCGCCAGATAAAGAAAAAAATAATCGGCGGCCTATAATTTTTACTATCGGGCCCGCCGTTACTATGCCCATTCCCATAATGGCGGCACTTATGTTTAACGCCCAACAAGGGCAAGCTGGCAATTTTATGCTGGGTGCAATAATTTCTGTTGTAATGTCCGCTTTGGTTGCCACAGGCTGGGCTATCGCTAATATGACCTACGATAAAAAACAAGCGAAAAAAGCCGAAGAACACCGCATAAGTTCCTACACAAAATATATCGCACAAAATAACGAACTTATCACGCAAAAAATGCACCATAACTTGGCTGTAACTAGTGGGCAATATCTTAGCTTGGCAGAGATAATGTCCGTACTAGCCCACAATAAAGCCGTTTTGTGGAACAGAAATGTCAACCACCCCGATTTTTTAACCGTCCGCCTGGGCATAGGGTTGGTTAAATCTTACGTTGACATTATTATCCCAAAACGAAAATTTTCGCTTAACAACGACCCAATGCAGGAATATCCGCAAAAATTGCAACAAAAATACTCGTTAATGCAAAATGCGGTTTCTTTGCTGAACGTAAAGGAAATGCGGGTTTTGGGCGTTATCGGTGCAAAAAAATCGGTGCGCCATATTGCAACAACTTTGGCGTTGCAACTTTCGGCACTGCACAGCTACACCGATATTAAACTAGCATTTTTGCTACAACCAGGCGAAGATCAGCACTATTCATGGGCAAAACCCCTGCCCCACGTGCGTTGGTCGGAAAATAAACTGCGGCTTATGGCGGTAGACGAAACGCAACGCCAAAATGTGCTGTTCTACCTATCGGGCGTGTTGCGTACCCGCATAGAAGAGGCAAACGACAAAAGTCGCAAAAACACTTCTATATTGCCGCATATTGTCCTGTTTTGTACGCACCCCAGCCAGATAATCCGCGAAAATATCGCACAATACATGGCAACCGATTTGGATTTGGGCATTACTTTTGTGCTACTTTACGAGTTTATGGACAGGCTGCCCAACGAATGCAACCACATTATCCAATACGATTCCGCCTACAGAGGGTGTTACACGCTGGATAAAAGCCGCCAGCCAACAAACGAGGTTAATTTTGACCCATTAGATGCCCGCATGGCAACCAGTCTTGCAAGCAAAATTGGCAACTATTTTGTAACCGAACTCGCTACGGGCGAAATCCCGTCCGCTATCTCGTTTTTGGAGATGTACGGCGTAACATCGCTGGCAGACTGGGAACTGGAGAAACGTTGGCGCGAAAACCGTGCCTACGAAAGTTTGCGGGCAATGGTCGGCATCGGCACAGACGGCAAGCCGCTTTATTTGGATATTCACGAAAAACAACACGGGCCGCACGGGCTAATCGCTGGCACAACTGGCTCGGGTAAAAGTGAAACTATCCAAACTTACATACTTTCGTTGGTGCTAAACTTCCACCCAAACGAGATTTCACTGATTTTAATAGACTACAAAGGCGGCGGAATGTGTAATGCGTTCCTGGATTTGCCGCATTTGGCTGGCACAATAACCAACCTGGACGGCAACCAAACAGTCCGCGCGCTGCTTTCTATTAAAGCCGAAATAAAACGCCGCCAATCGCTGTTTAATCAGTTTAATGTCAACCACATAGATTTGTATTCCCGATATTTTCGGGACGGCACGGCAACCGAACCTATGCCGCACCTGATTATTATCTCGGACGAATTTGCCGAACTTAAAAAGGAACAGCCCGAATTTATCAAAGAATTAATCAGCACCGCGCGTGTTGGCAGAAGTTTGGGCGTTCACTTGATTTTGGCGACCCAAAAACCTGACGGCGTAGTTGACGAAGAAATATGGAGCAACTCCCGATTTAAGGTTTGTTTGCGTGTGCAAGATAAACAGGATTCTATGGGAATGTTGCACCGCCCAGATGCCGCCTTTTTAACACACACGGGCCGTGCGTATATGCAAATCGGCAACGATGAAATTTTTGAAATGTTCCAGTCGGGTTATTCTGGCGCACCGTACGAACCGATGGATACGTCCAAAAATAGCGTGGTTACGCTTATCGGCTTGGACGGCACAGAATTACTAAAGCACAAAAAAACCCGCAAAACTAGGGACGATTTGGATACTCAACTAGATGCTTCCGTTAAGTTTATACGAGAAAGTGCCGACAGTTTACGCATAAAAAATGCCCGTCAATTATGGCTGCCAGCCTTGGAAGAAGGCATAATTTTAGCCGATATTTGGGAATCTTATGCACTTGACGAAAACGGCGAAAAAAGCGAAAAAAGCGATAAAAGCGAAAAGGGAGAAAAGGGCGATAACAAGTTGGCAAAAAATAAAATCTTGTTCGGTTTGGTGGATAATCCGTCCAAACAATTACAATACGGAGCAACGATAAACCTAGCAACGGCGGGAAATATTCTAATCGCTGGCATACCAGGTTCTGGCAAAAGCACGATGGTGCAAACAATTTTGCACAGTATCGCCACGAACTACACGTCCGAGGAAATAAATTTTTACGTAATAGATTGCTCGGGCGTGTTGACAAAAGTTTTTACGGATATTCCGCATTGCGGTGCAGTTGTCGCACCCGACGACGAAGACCGCATAACTCGCCTGTACGCACTAATCGCCGATATTATGACCGAACGGGCAAGCCTATTTGAAAAAGCATCGGTTGGCAGTTACGAAGAATACAGCACAACCGCCAGCGCCGCCAAAAACCCGCTACCGCGCGTGATTTTTGTAACCGATAATCTGTTCGCATTTTCGGAGCGTTATCCCGATTTGGCGGACGAAAATCTGCTGTCGCTTTCGCAAAATTGCGTAAAGTTCGGCGTTAATCTGCTGATAACAGTCAATCACATGAGCGATGTTAAATTTAAGTTGCGGCAAAACTTCGCAACAATGTACCCGCTACGATTGGCGGAACGGGGCGATTATCACGATGCACTTGGGCGTATGCCAGAATTTATGCCGTCCAACAACAAGGGTCGTGGGCTTTTCGGCGCAGAGGCGTTAGAATATCAAGTTGCCCTGCCCGTTGCTGGCGAAAACGAGCAAATACGTGCCGATAATATTCGTGCCGAACTGGCGAAAAAAGACATTTACAAAGGCAAAAAAGCCCGTGCAATAAAAGCGTTGCCCAAAAACCAAACTTACACCGAGTTTGTGGAAAGCCAGCAAAACACCGATAAATCCTATGATAACTTCTACATTGGCTACAAAAAAGAGGACGTTTCGGTTATAGAATATCCGCTAAGCAAGCTGTTTTGTTACGCCGCCAGCGCCGCAAGCCGCAAAGGCACAGAGTTTTTGCTTAACACCATAACCGATTACGCAACGATAATGGCACGAAACGTGGAATATCCCGTAAAAAAATATCTTATTGAACTAAAGCACGAAACCACAAAAACGTACGATACCGTTTACAAGACTGCTCCAGAAATTTTGAACATTATCGTTTTAATAAGGGATTCATTCGCCGAGCGGCATCAATACAGCAAAACATTAGAAAAATCCGCCAATGTTTTCACCGAGATACGCAAGCAATTTGGCTTAATTTTCGTGTTTATTGACAGCATGAACGATTTTATCAACACTGTATATGATGTCAAGTTGGAAGACGAGGAACATTTTTACCCAACGGTAGAAATGCTGTTAAAAGGCGGCAAAGGCTACGGAATCTACTTTATAGCGGGCTTCGAGCCGAATGTTTACACCGCCAACGCTTACAAAGAGGTTTACAAGCTATTTACCCAAGACGAAACGGGTATTCACGTGGGCGGTCGGCTAGATCAGCAAAAACTTATAAATATCCCGTTCCTAACACGGGAGCAAATGAACGCAACCGAACTTTTTGACGGCGTTACCGTTATTGACGAGCAAATGATAGACGTTTTCATACCAAACGCCAACTAACTTGCTAACAAGGGGATTTTATGCTAGATTTATATTTACATTCCTATGAAAAAACCGCCCTAAACAGGCTAAAGCAAATGTGTTCCAATTGTTTTGAGCTAGATTGGCAAACTCGTATAGAAACCGAAACGCAAGATTTGGCTTTTTTGCTAAAATCGGTTAAACAAACCGAACTGCCAGCATTGTTTATTTTAGAGGAATTATCCGAACAAGCACCAAAAGCCATAAACACAGCAGTAAGCCGCATACGCCAAGATAACGCATTGCATTATTTGCTGTTGCAAGTAGGCACAGTCCAACAAGCCGTACAGCCACGACCCGCTTATTTTCGGGCTAACGGCTTTTTACTGCAACCGTTGCAAATAGAAACTTTGCGGCAGCACCTAACTTTTATATACGAAGATTTTAACGAAGTTAATAACCAATACGGCGGCTTTTTGTCGTTTAAGATGTCTGGCACGGTTTACAAAGTTGCGTACGATAAAATTTTATTCTTCGAGGCCAAGGGCAAAAAAGTAATGGCACGCACCCGCACCCAAGAATTTGAATTTTACGCCTCTTTGGAAAAAATTGGCACAACAGCACCAAAATACTTCTTGCAAATACACCGTGGAATCTACGCCAACACCACCGAAATAAAAAATGTCAACCTAACCGACAAAGTCATCACCATGCAAGACGACACAATTATCCCCTTTTCACGCACCTACAGAGACGACTTGATAGAGTTTGTTAAACGGCAAGGTTAAAAACCTTAAAACCGTGGGCTCTGCCCACACCCGCCAGGGGCGCTGCCCCTGGACCCCGCAAGGAGCGCGCCCCTTGACCCGCTAATTTTTTAATATTTTTTAGTGTTAGATTAATGACAATAGTTGTAGAAGAAAACGGGCGGATAATATCCGCCCCTACAAACCCGCCAACCGCCCGTTTGCCAAACGAGCAGGTAGGGGCGGATATTATCCGCCCGTGATTTTTATTAAGTTGGTTGGGGCGTAAAAGGAGCATAAATCATGGCTTTTTCCTACCTAATGAGTTTGGAAGAATTATCCGTTTTGGCGTATTTTTCCGAAATTGACGAGTTTTTGCTAATGCCAGAACTGCCAACTCTAAACGAAGAACAGAGCGAGATAGTAATAAATCAGCTTTCCCAAAAGGGCATGATGCACATTAACAAAAATAACGCATCGGTAGATTTGATTGTGCATTACATATTAACAGCAATGGCACAAGCGGCGGCAGTACAAGGCAAAAACAACAAAATAGGCTATTGCGGCAACGAAATTTTTGTAGCGGTCGCCCAAGATAAATATAGCAATTATCCCAAATACCGCATAACGCCCTTGCAAAGCAAGCGAGCGTTATTTGCCGAAATTGGTTATCACGAGGAAGAAACAGAAATAACAACAGCAAACTAGCCCAAAGGAGGAATTTTTTAATGAGAGATTTACTTTTAACGATATATTGTCCCAGCACCGCAAAAATGTACGATTTTTGGGTACCAACAAATATGCCCGTAAGCCAAGCCATCGACCTTATTTGCGAAGACATTAAAAGCGTAGAAAACGACAACGACATTTTCCACAGCATAGACGATTTAGTGTTATGTTCGTACCAAAACAGGCAAGTATTGCAACACAACCTTAGTTTTGGTCAATCGGGCGTTAAAAGCGGCGATAAGTTGGCGTTGGTTTAGGGGAACGGGCGACCGAGGACGGTCGCCCCTACGGGTGGCGGGTTTGTAGGGGCGA
>WRKK01000218.1 GCA_009782245.1 Defluviitaleaceae bacterium
TTATTATCAATCGCAATATTTCCCATTGCTCTTTTTGGTCAAAAGTGTACGCCAAAAAGATGTCGTTCATGGGGAAAATTGGCTTTGGGCCGTTGGGTAAATCAACGTAGCCTAACGGCGTTGGTTTTTGTGCTTTTGCTGGCATTTTGCTGCTCCTTTGCTAGTGTTTATTTTGACTGGTTTTATTTTAGGCTATTTTTGCGAAGTTGTCAAATAAATTTGCAAAATTTTTGGCGAAAATATCGTCATTCTATGTAAATTTGCTGTGTGCTGGGCTGATTGTTCCAAATATGCCCGCTGTAGCGATAAAGCGAAACTTCCATTGTGCCGTCCTGCAATTCCAGTATAATGGCGAAAATTTGCCCCTGTTCCACGTCAACGTGAAAATTGCTAAGCGGCAAAACATCGTCAGTAGTGGGATTATCCCGAAAATCGTTGTAGGCATCTTCTAGCCGATAAAACATGATGTGGACAAACGGCAACCCCATATTTGTAAGACCCGTTTCGCCCGTGAACGTGGCTGTGTAGGCTACGCCGCCAATTTCTATTGTGGCTGTTGGCATTAGCAAAATATCCAGTAAATTGTTGGTTATAATTGCGTCGCCGTAAATTTCTAGCAAACGTGTGGCAAGTGTTGGAATGCCGCTGTTTGGATAATGCCCAACTATTGTGTGCCAGCCGCCATAAAACGCCGTCATAACGCTACTTGGGCTAACCTCGGCAAACGCCCGTGAAAAATTTTTTGTCATTTGGGTTACTCTAAAATCAAAATCGCCGTCCAATTCCTCGTAAAACATTCTGCCCTGCTCAATGTTTTCTTGTGTTAAAGTGTACAGTTCGGTATCTTGCAAGCCGTTTTCCGTTAGATGCTGCAAAAATTGTACGCCCAAAGTTTGGTAAGCGTGTCCAATGTCCGTGCCGTGAAATATGGTTTCTGGGAAGTTTTCTTTTATATCCCGCAAAAAGTTGCGAGTATAAACGCTGTCCATTGCCGTGCCACGAATATTGTCAAAAATGTTGTCCAAAATTGTGTCGTCTGGCTCGTGTAGCCAGATATTCAAAAATTCTGCCACAAAAAAGGGCAACTCCACAAATAAATGCCGCATATCAAAGTTATTGTAAAAATTTTCCCAAAACGCCAGCTGCATCTGCAAACCTATCTCGTCAGAATGGCGTTCGCCAAAGAGATGTGCTTGCTGGGCGGGTTGCGTTGCCGTTTTTTGGGCGTTTGTGGCATTTATAAATTTTTGAATAGATTCCGCAACGTCAACTTCGGCGGGGAATGGGATTGTTGCAGTTTGGGCGGTTGTAGTGGGTTCGGGGGGTTCGGGGGGTTCGATGGGTTCGGTTGTTGTGGGATTTTGCGTGGTTTCGGCGGGTGCGGTGGTTTCAATAGTTTCGATAGTTTCGGTGGTTTCGGTGGTTGCATAATTATCAAAATTATCGGGGCTTTCGGGGCTGTTGGAGCAACCGCCAAACAAGGGCAAAAATATTACTAGCAATGCAATGAAAAATTTTTGGTTCATAAGTTAATCCTCCTGTGAGTTGTTGTGAAATTTCGTACAATCCATTATACCACAAAATCCCGTCAATATAACGGTTTAATTTATCATAGTCGGTAAATTTTTCGTAGGGGCGACCGTCCTCGGTCGCCCGTCCGTCTAATCCCCAATGTTTCAATAAAAGTATACGCAGGTGGGGCAACCGTCCCCTGGGCGGGTCGGTCGCCCGTTTTCCCGTTCCGTTTGCCCATTCCGATTTACCGTAAGCATACACAACAACAGCAGAAAAGCCCCACAAAAGGGGCTTTTCTGCTAATTTATTCCAAGTTTTACCGCATATCCATAATAACAATATCCAAAATTTCAAACAAATCGCCCATAGTTATGGGGTCGTTGGGGCGTATGTTTCCGTTTATAAAGCCCAGTTCTAGTGCCTTTATTAACGACAAGTGTCTTTCGGGATCGGCGGCGACTATATCGGGCGGACCCATTGTTATTGTTGGCGTTACCGATACGCCTGTGCCACGCTCGTATAGCGTAACCAACGCCGCTATTGCCGCTTGCCGTGATACTAATTGGCCAGGCAAATCGCTTGGTGCAAACACTTGTCCCCTTGCCAGCGATTGTATGTCGGCTGGGGAAACTGGCGTGTTTACGCTAACATTGTTGCGGCGCATTGCTACGGCGGCGATTAAATTGTTCACGACCGTAACACTTGCGGGGGCAAACGGGTTAAAATTTTCTATATCCCGTATGTTCAAGGCGGCGTTTACCCGCAAAAATGCGTCCCTTGTTGTGTTATACTCGTGGTCTATGAATAGTTGCGACGGCACGGGGTGGGCTATTGCCGCAAAGTTACCCGCTGTGTATGTTTCAAATAACAGCTCGCCCGTTATTGGCGAATGGCTGGCGGATAACCGCTCCCAGCCGCCCGTCCAATCGGTGGCGGTGTATAAACCTACATTTTGCTCCAATAATGCGGCTTGGCTGTCCAAAATAAACGCTAACTGTAGCGGCTCGGCGAAGTTTTCAAAGTTTAACGTTCTTGTTGGTGTTACAACTTGTGCGTTTATTTGCCGTGGTGCAGATGCGTATGTCGCTGTTTCTGCTATTCCTGGTGCGGTTTCTTCGCTAGATGTTACCATTAGCCGTGTTGTAGTATTTGGTCCAACACCCGCCAAAGCCATTCCCTCTGCGGTTGCCAAGCTGCCTGGCGTAAACGTTGTTCGCAGGTTGCCTGTCGTTAGTTCTAACGCAATCTGCCGCTCGTCAAAGGCGTTCATTATTGAAAACGGTATTTCTACAACGCTGTTGGCAACAGGCACGTTGTTATAGGTTGACAAATCCAACTGGTACGTAAACACCCGTTGCTGCACTAGCCTTGATATAAACCGCTGATCCACGTTTTGGTCGCGCGCACCCGTTTGGTCGATTTGGTTTGTTCTAAAGCGGAAAGTTAGCGTATCTGTTAGCGGGTCGTAAATCAGTTCCCAATCACGGTCGGGCAGCGGGAACAAATCGGGGTTGACATCGCCGTCATATTCCTCGTCCGTTTGACCAGAGAAGAATGAACGGTAGTGATAATCCAGCGATTCTATGCGCCGCATTTGCGACGGATTATCGTTAAACGGTTCAGTTCCAGGAATAATTATTTGGATATAATCCAAAAATTCCTCGTTATCGGCAATCTGCATACGGTAGCTGTACGAACGAACAAGCCCAGTGGGCGAATCGCCGCGCGTTACCGTTAGCACCGTCCAAACACGAACGTGGTAGCGGCGGTTTGGAACTAGGTTGTCAATAAGTGCCATGTAAGTTGCTTGCAAGCTAGGACTATCCAGCCATTCAGCCGTTCCGCCCCCTGGGGCAACGGTAACTATTTCGGGTAGCGGCGGAACCGTTGGCGGAAATTCGTTGTTAATATCGGCAAAAATCCTGTTCCATTCCAAAATAAGTTGGCTGGGCGATGCACCATGTGCAAGAGTAGTGCCGTTTTCAGCGTTGTATGCACCAAGGCTTAAACTGCTTGCCAAACGCAACCCATGCGGGGCTTGCGGCGGTTGAATATCCAAAGTCCGCTCGCTTACTGGGTTTGACCATATCGAAATATTGCCAGTCGCCTGCGCCCGTATCCAAAAATAATACATCGTGTTCGGGAACAGCCCAGTAGCAGTAAAGTATAGTCGCCCGTCCCGTTCGATTATGCCGATTTCGTCAAAATCGTCCGTAAAGGCAACTAGCACCGTTCCGCCGTTGGGGTACTCGCTTGCAAGTTCGGCAAAACGCAGTTCGTACTGCATTTCGTCCGAGCCGTTCCAGCTAACTGTTATGGAATGGTCGGTTGTACCCTCGGTTATGCCCATTATTGCGTTGCGTTCTACCCGCAAAATTGGCACGGTTGGCGTTATATCTATTGGCGGCCGCTCAGCACCCGTGGTTGCACTTGTGTAAGACGGGTGCACCGCTGGGCCAATTTGATTTTGCGGCCAAAAGAAAATTACATAAGAAGTATTGCTGTTAAGCGGGTTAGCCGTTGGCGTGTGCGCGGCATTAACAAGGTGCGTACGTCTGCCCGTTGTTTCGTCCAGTTCGCCCAATCCGATATTTGTCCACAATCCAGGGTTTTGGCGGACGGTGTTCAAATAGGTTTCGTACGGGTCTGTGCCGCCTGCTTGCGTCATTGTATCGTATTCCACAACGTGGATATTGTGGTGCGTGATGTTGGCGGTGGAAATATCCATTAAACGCACGGCTGGCAACATATTTCCAGGGGCATCGCCGAAAGGCCCAAGCTGGCTTGCGATTAAGGCTTGCACCTCTGCAATGGACATTGTGTCGGGGTCTAAGCTCCACAAACGCACACGGTTATTTTGATTTTCTGCTCCTCTGCCAAAAACAAGGTCGCCGCCAGCGGTTCTGCCGACTGCATCGCTCCACATATTGGTGGTAACGTCAAAGGCCTCAAACCAACGGTCGTTCCACTCGATAGTAATCGTGGAATCGGTTACAACCTGCATACCGTCTGCATCTTCCAGTACACGCACAGGAATCATCGGCGGTACAAGGTCGATTGGGTCGGTGGGCGGCACGTAAATAGAGCCGAACGACGGATCGGACGGGTCGCCAGGCGAAAGGGCAGGGCGGCGCGCCTCGATGCGGATATAGTAAACTCGGTTGGTCTGAAATGGAACAGGTGCAAAAGTTCCGCTGTCGGTAAATGTGGCGAAACGGTTCGTAAAAAACCAGTCAAACAGCACAGAGCCGACTACTTCGTCAACTTCTAAACGTTCCAAAATAGGAATCGTACTAGCCGCCAAACCCTCTTCGGAGGTTATCGGCGGAATGGACGGGCGTGTGTTTACATCGCCCAGCAAAGCCAAGTTGTCCGTTATAAACACGTCAAAAACAATATCGGTGTCAATGATAAATTCACGGTCGTGGTCGTCCGTGCCAGCCACAAAGTTTGGTCCAACTGGCTGAAACAGTTCGTCCTCGGGATTATACATGGGACGAGTAAACGCTCGCCATTGAATATCCAATGCAAGCGGGTCTTCCACAGTTATAGAGCGGATTGTGGGAGCGTAAGCATCAAAGCCGACAATCCCAGGGAAAAACGAGGCGTAATTTGTCCACATTCCGTCTATCGGTATAGGTTCGCCGTTTATCAGCACAACCACACGAATAACAAACCAAGATGGCTCGGTCGGTCGCGGCAATATGTGCGATGTAGCCAGTTCGGCTTGCGCGCCCATAAATGTTTGGATAAGTTGCGTGTTATCTAAAGATGCAACAAAATCCTCGCCAGGTTCGGCAAGCAAGCGGCGCACTTCAACACGGTCAATAACGCCAACGGTTGGCAACGACCAATTAAGGAAAATGCGGTCGCCCTCTGGCGTAAGGTTAAGTTGCGGCCGCAAGTAAAAACCCGCCGCCGTGAACTCGTTGCCAGAGTAAGCAAAGTTGAAAATGTTGTTATCGCCAATATTTATTGTGCCTGTATGTTGGTGCAAAAGCACGTTTGGAGCAACGAAAGGAACAACACGCACTTCGTAAATAGGTCCAACTTGTGGGTCGGACGGCATGAACTCGAACGACCAAGTTGCGTTAGCGTTAGCAGTCGCAAGCCCCGCCATTCCAGGTGTAACAGTAGGCCCAACTATCCAGCCAGGATCAGCCCCAGGCCCCTCTTGCACGATTCTGTACATAAGTTGGTAGGCAGGAAAAACCTGTGTAGGCGGCATTGCTGGCGGACCAGGGTCGCCAAAAAGCGGGTTATCCCAAGTAACCAACATACCGCCGTTTGGCCCGTGGGCAACTTCGACGTTAATATCTGTCAAAAACAAATTTTGAGCCATATCGGCACGTGGCGGGGTCATCATTTGGGCATCGGGCGGCAAAGGCGGTGCTGGCGGCGGCGGAATAGGGAAAGTATGCCAGTGCCACGGCACAACCCGAAAAGCAAAAATGCTACCAGAATCCAGCGAACCCACAAAATTGTATTGGTGTGCTTGGTTTTGTGCAACAGATAGCGGGTCAACGGGCTGGTTTGGATCGCGGCGAACTAAGCCCTGCCCAGGCGTGTGAATAAAATCCTCGCCAGGCACGGAGGCGTTACGCCATTCAATGTCAAACGCTTGCGGCTGGTGCATACCTGCGGGTAAGCCCTCTACAGGCGGGTTGGTTAGCCCAGGTGTTGCTGGCCCAATGCGTTGTGCAGGCCCCCAAACCCAGTGAAGATGAAAATTGTATTGTCCAGGCGGCGGCGTTGCAAGCGGGTTGTTGACAATACCGCCAGCGGGTGGCGTATGTACTGCCCCTTGCGGGTTTGCCAAAACTTCCAGCGGTTGTAAAACGCCAAAAACAAACAACACCGCCAAAAAAACGGCGACCATTTTTTTTGTGTATTGGAGTTTTTTCAGAATATTTTTAACCTTATCAAACTTCAAAAATTTAGCCCCTTTCTTGCTTGATTTTTTGCTTGAAATGTTACTGCATTCTATTGTAACACAACTTTTGGAAAATGTATAGCAAAATTATTACAAAAATTTGTCAAAAAATTTTTTCGGGGTATCTAACCAACATCTTTTGCCGCTGACTGCTTGTCGGACGGGTAGACGGGTCGGAATGGGGAAACGGGTCGGAATGGGGAAACGGGTCGGAATGGGGAAACGGGCGACCGAGGACGGTCGCCCCTACAATATGCGTCTCC
>WRKK01000219.1 GCA_009782245.1 Defluviitaleaceae bacterium
CGAAGTCCCTTGCGGGTTCTAAGGGCAGCGCCCTTAGCGGGGTGTGCCTGCCCGCCGGCAGGCGGGGGGCAACGCCCCACGGTTTTGGGTTTTATATTTTAACACAAGGAGGAATTATTTTGAAAAAAGCACTAATTTTTCAGGGCGGTTGGGACGGACACGAGCCTGTTTTGGTTTCGGCACGGTTTAGCCGTATGCTAAAGGAAGAGGGTTTTGAGGTTGAACTTTACGATAATTTGGACTGTCTGGCAGATTTGGATAAGTTGAAGACCCTCGATTTGATTGTCGCTTGCTGGACGATGGGCGAAATTAAACGGGAGTACACCGAAAATGTATCTCATGCGGTGGGCTCGGGTGTGGGGCTGGCGGGCTGCCACGGCGGTATGTGCGATTCTTTCCGCAACGATACCGAATGGCAGTTTATGACTGGCGGACAATGGGTTAGCCACCCTGGCGGCGATGGCATAGATTACACCGTCAACATAACGGCAAAATCTAACCCGATAGTCGCTGGCTTGGCGGATTTTCCCGTGTGCAGCGAACATTACTATCTGCACATAGACCCCGCCATTGAAATACTGGCAACTACACGGTTTCCCGCCATTCCGTATTACAACATCTCCAACAAACCGCTGGATATGCCCGTAATGTGGACAAAAATGTGGGGCAACGGCAGAGTTTTTTACAACGCACTAGGGCATCACGACGACGTTTTTGACAACTCGCCAAACGCCGAAATTATCATGCGGCGCGGTATGCTCTGGGCGGCGGAGGGCAAAGCCTACACGGTCGCCAATAAACTTACCACCGCACCATTTGAAAATACCGCAAAAATGTACTAAAATATGAACATAACGCATGAAATTTATATGCTAGGGACAAGCGTATGGTCGCAACTTACCATGATTGCCCCTTATTGGGCGATGGGCTTAACAATCGGCTCTTTAATATCGGTGTACCTTTCCGATAAAATTGCCAGTAAAATTGCCGCCCTTACCACAGAGCGGCTTTGGGCGATATTCCCCGCCTCTTTTTTGGGCGTTGTTTCGCCCTTGTGTATGTTCGGGACAGTGCCGCTGATTGCCACATTGGGCAAAAAAGGCGTGCCGCAGCATATATTGGCGGCGTTTATGGTAAGTTCGGTTCTGCTTAATCCCAATCTACTGCTAGTTAGCTTTGTTTTGGGATTTGAGATTGTTGCGGCTCGCCTTGCCCTTGCACTTTTGTGCGGGATATTGGCTGGAACGGCAGTATTATACGGCTTTAGGGGACGAACCCTTTTCTCGTTTGACCGCTTTCCCGACCAAGCTGGCAAACGCCGATATTTAATAAGCAATTTGCTGAAAGCCGTGCGGATTACTGCCCCGTACTTGTTGCTCGGCGTTGCTTTAACGGCGTTAAGCGAAAGATACATTCAACCTGAATGGATTGCAGGTATTTTCGGCACACGGCGCGGGCTAGGCGTGTTGTTTGCCACAGTGTTGTCCGTGCCGCTGTATATTTGCGGCGCAGGGACAATTCCACTAATAAACGCCTGGCTTGTAGCGGGTATGGGAACAGGCGATGCACTTACTTTTATGCTCGCTGGTCCCGCAACTAAGATAAATAATTTAAGTGCGGTCAAAATGATTTTGGGTGTCAAGAATTTTTTCCTGTACCTTGCCTTTGTTATAGGGTTTGCCATTTTGTCGGGACTTATTATTGGGAGGTTTTTATGAAAAAAAATGTATTGCTTGTTTTGATTTTGGTTTTCGCCACTTTGATATTCGCCGCTTGCGAAGAGGGTTTGGGCGATTTTGTGCCTACCGCACCGCAACCTCAACATGAGGAAACGGCGGCTACACCCTCGTTGCCAGAGGTGGAAGAAATAGCCGATGTATCAGATGTATCGGATGTATCAGATGTATCAGAAACGGCGGAAACGGCGGAAATAGCCGAAACGGAAAACGTTATAGCCACTTTGGCTGATACAGCTGGCTCGCTTGTTTTCGTGGAACATTCCAACGGGCTGGACGACGGTATAACACGCCTTTTGGCGGCAATGGAAACTCACGGTCAATCTTTTTACGAAATGGTTTTGCCCGACAGCGTGGTGTTAATAAAAATAAATGCTCAATGGGATCAGCGGGGCGGCACAAATACCGATTTAATCGCCCGAACGGTTGAGGCGATTCTCGCCCACCCAGGCGGCTTTACGGGAGAAATAATAATTGCCGATAATGGACAGGCTCAATTTGGCAGCCGAGGTAACGGCGGCAGCCTGGACTGGCCAATGGCAAACTCCGCTTGCCGAGAGCAATCTACGCTTGATGTTATCAGAAGTTTTCAGGCGGGGGGCTACCGTGTAACTGGCGTACTTTGGGACGAATTTACCACCGTAAGAGTAAACGAGTTTTCGGCTGGCGACTACACGAACGGCTTTATCGTTGAGGATACGGTGCGAAACACGGGCTTGGAGATTACATATCCAAAATTCACCACAGAATTTGGCACTCACGTAAGTTTTAGAGAGGGCATTTGGGACAGCCAAAGCGCCACTTACGACCACGACCGTCTCAAAATTATCAATATGCCCGTTCTTAAATCGCATGGGCTACTTCAGCAAACGGGCGCGGTTAAAAATTATATGGGCGTTGTAAGCGACCGCCTTACCAACAGGCGCGCGCACAACAGCGTGGCAATAGGCGGCATGGGAACGCAAATGGTTTACACTCGTATGCCCGTGTTGAATATTTTGGATATGATTTGGGTAGGCCCAGACCGCGGCCCTGCAAGCAGTTTCGGCTCGGCGGTAGAGGTCAACATGATAGCCGCATCAATAGACCCCGTGGCAATAGATGTATGGGCGACCCGCCATGTCCTTATCCCAGAGGCGGAGCGTGTACCAGGCGGCAGGGCAGCAGCCATGAACCCGCAAGGCACAGAACCTGGCACTTTTGGGCATTGGCTACGGCTGTCGCTAAACGAAATGCTTGCCGCTGGGTATAATTTTACCATGGACGAATCCGAAATTATCGCAATAATTGGTGAGCAGTAAAAATTTTGAGTTTGAATTTGAGGGGGAAATCTTATGAAAATAGGAATAGTGGGTTGCGGTGCTATTAGCGGCATTTATCTGCAAAATATCACCAAAACTTTTAAGGAACTGGAAATTGTCGGCGTGTGCGATTTGATTCCCGAACGTGCCAAAAAAGCCGCCGAAGAGTACAATCTGCACATTTACAAGGATATGGCGGAAATGTTCGCAGATAGCAAGGTTGACATCGTGCTGAACCTAACCCGCCCATACGAGCATTTTGACGTTAGCATAAAGGCAATCGAGGCGGGAAAACACGTGTACACAGAAAAACCGCTTGGTGCAACGCTGGAAGAGGGCAAAAAATTAACCGATGCGGCAAACGCAAAAGGCGTAAGAATCGGCGGTGCGCCCGATACCTTTTTGGGTGCGGGAATCCAATCGTGCCGCAAGCTGATTGACGACGGCTATATCGGCGAACTAGTGGGTGCAACCGCCTTTATGACCAACCACGGGCACGAATCGTGGCACCCCGACCCAGAATTTTACTACCAATTTGGCGGCGGCCCAATGCTGGACATGGGTCCTTACTATATATCCGCAATGGTCAACCTGCTAGGTGCGGTCAAAAGCGTTGTGGGAATGGGCAAGGCATCATTCAGCACCCGCACAATAACCAGCCAGCCGCATTTTGGCAAAATTGTTGACGTAAAAGTGCCGACCTACACAATGGGACTTTTGCAATTTGATTCTGGGGCGATTGGCAGCATTTTTACCACATTCGACGTACACGCCGCCAATGTGCCGATAATCGAAATTTACGGCTCGGCGGGAACGCTTGCCGTCCCCGACCCAAACACATTCGGCGGCCCAATAAAGCTATACCGCCCCGAGCAACGAGAATTTACGGATACGCCGCTAACGTTCGGCTACCCCGAAAACAGCCGCGGGCTAGGCCTAGCGGACATGGCAAAAGCAATAACCACCAACCGTGAACACCGCACCAGCAACGCACTACTACTACACGTCCTAGAAGTAATGACAGCAATAGAAAAATCCGCAACAACAGGCGGCACAATTACCATAGAATCAAAATATCGCCGCACAACCCCAATGGTAAACGCAACTTTAGCAGGTGTTTTAGATTAAAGACTAAAAAAATTAAAACCTTAAAACCGTGGGGCTCTGCCCCACACCCCGCAAGGGACTTCGCCCCTTGACCCCGTAAAATTTTTTCAAGGGGTTCAAACGAAAATTGCAAATATTCTTTGAATTTTCGTAGAGCAGAAATATTCGTTCGCAAATCTCATCAATTTGGCACAAAAAAACATTAAAAATTTTACGGGGTCAAGGGGCGAAGTCCCTTGCGGGGTGTGGGGCAGCGCCCCACGGTTTTAGGGTTTAAGTTTAACTAGAAAGAGGGAGCATTATGAGAGCTTTGTTAATAGGTGGCACCGGGATAATTAGTACGGATATTACTAAATTGTGCGTAGAGCAAGGTTGGGATATAACCTTGATAAATAGGGGCAACCGTAGCGAAAAATTGCCAGCCGATATTAAGTTGACAACTTGGCAGTTGGATATAAATGATGAGGCGGCTGTAAAGGCTAAGCTGGACGGCGAACGGTTTGATGTTGTCGCAAACTTTATCAATTTTAACGTGCAACAGGTTGAGCGGGATATTAAGCTGTTTGCGGGCAAAACTAACCAGTATATTTTTATTAGTTCCGCATCGGCGTACCAAAAGCCACGGGCAAACTATGTTATAACGGAATCCACTTTGCTTGTCAACCCTTATTGGGAATATTCTCGCAACAAAATTGCTTGCGAAGAGCGGCTGGTTGACGAACATCGCAAAAACGGATTCCCCGTTACGATAATCCGACCCAGCCACACTTACGACGATTACACCGTACCGCTTGGGCTGCACGGTGCAAATGGTGCTTGGTCTACCTTAAAGCGGATTTTGGACGGCAAACCCGTAATTATCCCAGGGGACGGAAACTCGCTGTGGCACTTAACGCATAGTAGCGATTTTGCCCAAGCGTTTGTTGGCATTATGGGCAACATTCACGCCATCGGCGAGGCAATCCACATCACGGGCGACGAGGCGATTACTTGGAACCAAATTTATGCAATTTTGGGCGATATTTTGGGCGTAGTGCCAAAAATTGTCCACGTGCCGACTGATTTTTTGGTGGCGTGTAAACCCGATTTGGACGGCCCGCTAAACGGCGATAAATCCGTCAACACCGTTTTTGACAACAGCAAAATTAAAGGGCTTGTGCCGCATTTTACCGCCAAAACCCGCTTTGATACAGGAGCAAGAGCGGCAGTTGCCCACTTTTTAGCAAACAAGGAAAAACAACAGCCAGATCCAGAATTTGAAAAATTTACCGATGCTATTATCGAAGCCCAACAGGCGGCGGTGGCACAGGTAAAAAGCAAACTCGGTTAAAAATGTAAAGGGTAACAGTGTAGCCAATGACGTTAATTGAATACTTTGAACAATTTATAAATTTTTTGCAACAGCACCAGGAAAGCCTGTTTATTCCGCTAATTTACGCCGCTCTGCACGGGCTGGTTGTGCTTTTTCGGCTGATATTATTTTTCGGCTACCGTGGGCAGAATTTGTGGCTTGCGGCGGACACGCAACCTGGCAAACAGCTAAAAAAATTATCCGATGCAACCGCCTTGCGTAGCGGGTTGTTACGCAAAATTGTTGCAAATTATGTGCAGGTCGCCCAAAAAAATGCGGCTAACATTCCCGTTGCGGACATAGTAGAAAAACAGCTGCTTAGGCTGAATTTTATGGGCTGGCGCTATTCTGGCATGGCGTATTGGATAGAAAAGCTGGAAAGCGGACTGATATTTTTGGGGCTTGCGTTGGCGTTTGCTATTCCGCCGTATTCGGCATTGTTTGCATTGCTGGCAATTTTGGGCTTTCTGCTGCTGAAACTGTTCGCCGCTCTTTTTGACTACAGCACGGCACGATTCCTATTGTCAACCGATATTAACGTTTATTTGGCACAAGAAGTAGGACAATTTTTTGCGACCACCGCCGAGGGTGCGGTGCTAAAGTTCAAGGAAGAAATGGCAGAGGCGATAGACCGCCAAACCGTTATGCTGCGTAGTGCAACCGAAAAATTAGCGGAAGATTTAGCCCCGATAATAACGCAACTTCAGCCACTAGCCAACCTGCCCAAAGCCTTGGAAGATATGCAGCAAAACAACGACCGCTACGCCCTGCACCACGAGGGCTTTTTGGCACAATCGCAAATAATAAAAGATGCCCAAGCCGCACTAGAAAAGAGCCTAGCCTCCTACGAAACAACGCTGCAAAACATCTACAAAACGATGGGCGACAGCTTAGGCACTTTCATAGAACTTTACGGGCAAAACGCCGCCGCCGCCCTAAACGACTCCTTGCAGGAGCACATTACCAAAATAGAGGACAAAAACCGTGAAGTTACCGCCACGCTAACGACTTTGATAAATAGCTTGTCCACCCAAAATAGGGATATTTCTACGCATTTGCGGATTTTAGATGAGCGGATTAGTGAGTTGTAGTTTTTGCCTGGTATGCTTAAACAACTTGACAAAAATAGTGGGCGGATAATATTACTGTCATTAACTTAAACGATTTAGTGGGGGGACGGGCGACCGAGGACGGTCGCCCCTACAAAAACGCCGACCGTAGGGGCGAC
>WRKK01000220.1 GCA_009782245.1 Defluviitaleaceae bacterium
TGGCGGAAGATGACGCTAAATATCAAGAATGGATTTCTAAAATTGATTCCATTATCAGCCAAGAACGCCAAAACAGGCAACAATTAGCCGCCACCGCCAGCGAAATATCCGACCACGAGGCAGCAAAAAAAGCCGACAGACTTTTCCAACTAGCACGAGCCAACAGCATGGGAAATATTCTCAATATTTTCAATAACTCTGATAACAATTTTCAAACGTCGAGAAATTCGCAAACGCAAGCGTTACAGCAAATGGTCAATCAATACGAAAAAATGTTAGTTGGGTAGATTTTAGTAAAAAGACGGTTATCTTTTGGGATAGCCGTTTTTTTACTAAAAAAATTTTTTTCCCTAACCTCTTGACAATCCCACAATTTCATTATATAATAAAACTAAATAGGGCAAATGCCCATTTTACTAAACACGGAGGTACAACCATGCAAACAGAATTTGTAGTTGACAGTTCAGTTGAAATTTTCAAAAGATACCCGATAAAGCGAGCCGCCATATTTGGCAGTTATGCAAGAGAAGAACAAACAACCTCGTCCGATATTGATTTTGTTGTGGAGTTAGACGAGGGCATTTGCGATGAATATTTTGAATTATACGACGAACTAGAAGAATTTTTTGGGGTTAAGGTTGACATTCTTACAATGTACTCATTAGACCGTGCAAAACCGACCGACAAACTTATGAATAATATAAAACAAGATTTGAGGTGGATATATGCGCGCTAAAGGTTGGGATTATCTTTCCCACATGATTGAAGATTGCCAAGATGTTGTAGATTTTACGCAATCCGTATCATTCAAGCAATTTGAAGACGACAAAAAACTCAACAAGGCGGTAATATATTCATTGCTAAATTTGGGAGAACTAATGAAATCCTTTCCAGAGGACGACAAGTTGGCAAACAGCAAAATCCCATGGAAAACAATTATCGGCTTTCGTGATAGAGCGGCTCACGGCTATAAGGAATTGCGTTTGGATATAGTTTGGTCGATTGTAACTAAGCATATTCCGCCGTTGCTGATTGAATTGCAAAAAAAATTCGCTGAACTTGCTGAACAAGCCAAAAATCCCTCAACAGAAGAATAAAGCCCCAAAAAAGGGGCTTTTACCATGCAATAACCCAATTTTCAAAAATTTTTTAATAACCCCTATAATATTTTCCCAAAAACAACCGAAATATTTATTGTAGGCAAAGAAACCAGTTGAAGGCTAAAATTTGCCCAAACGGTTTAATAAAATTATCGGCTTAAAAAGCCAGCCCCGTAATTACAAGGGCGAAAGGAGATTTACAATGAATATCACAGTAAACAACAACAACCATCAAATCAATTTTGGTTTGGAAAGTAGCGGAATAATAACTGCTGGATTAGATAACGAAAAACAAAGACCTTTCGGCGATTTTTTAGACGACATAAAGCAAAAAGCCGAAGAGGACGCAGAATGGGAAAATGTTGTACAAATTTTTCAAATTCCCGAAATCTTTTTGCTACAGGGACAAAGTCGCCAAGCCTTTTTTGGAATAATGCAAAGGCGATTTGATGCAATAGCCGCTGGCGATAATGTTGCTCGTGAGGGCTTAGTTAATCTTTTTCATCAATTTGGATTAAGCAAATTTTTACAGCCTGGCGTAAATGCCGTTGAACTTTTCTACTCGATGAGTCCGTCCGACCGCACCGCTTTTATACGCATGGAAGAATATCTATTAAATAGGGGTTAAGTCAACATATAAAGTGCAGTTGTCTTTTCGGATGACTGCATTTTTTTATTCTTTATTCCCTCAAAAAAATTTCCCCCCAACCTATTGACCTGTCTGCCGACAGGCAGGCAATCCCACAATTTCATTATATAATAAACACAACAAACAGGGCAAACGCCCATTTTACCACTAAATACGGAGGTACAACCATGCAAACAGAAACCCTAATAAAACAAATAACAGAAATACTACCAAACTACCCAGTAGAAAAAGCCGCAATATTCGGCAGTTACGCGCGCAACGAGCAAACGCCAACTTCCGATATTGATTTAGTAGTTGACTTTGACGAGGGCATAATCGAAGAATTTTTTGACCTTTATGACGAACTAGAAGAAACTTTCGGCGTTAAAGTTGACATAATTACATCGCACACAATAAACCGTGCAGAGCCTAACGACAGACTTATGTCAAACATAAAAAAAGAGTTGCGGTGGTTTTATGCACGCTAAAGGTTGAGATTTTATTTCCCACATGATTGAAGACTGCGAGAATTTCCTGCCGTCTATCTTCAGTCTCCAAACATTTTGGAAACAGGGTCAACTTTAATTACAAGAGGAGCTAAAAACCAAACTAACGGAAGACCAATCCAAATTACAACTAGGCTTGACCATTCTTCATTAGCACTCACGAAAAAACCTATCGTGGTTGCAATTACCCAAATTAAGTACACGTGTATTATAATGGCAAAAGAATGGGCTACAAACCTGGAATACTTGTTATCTATATTTTTTCCAACAAAGTGGTTAAAAACTTTGTTGTAGTATTTTTTTATTATGTTTGACACAATTATCGTCCTTTTTTCACATAAAACCTTGCATTTTCAACAAAACCTACCAATCCAAACTATCGGCAGAAACCGTTTCGCCATTGGCATAATCTAGCCGTGCTTGCTTAATATCCGCAATATCTTCGGCGGTTAATGTGTCGTCTGGATTTATTCTGCTTACTAGGTCAAATATTAACTTTTGCTCAAATTGTGGCAACTGCTCCACTATTATGCTAATTTGCTCTGCTATAGACATTTTGTACCTACTTTCATTTATACGCTTGCCCACGAGGAGAAACTTTTTCAATCAAAATTTTGGTTTCGTCATCATCTGTTACATACGAGAACAAAATCCGCCAATCTCCAACACGCAATCGCCAAGTTCCAAACGTTGTTTAGTGTTGTTATATAACTTGTTTATAACTTTGGCGGATTTTGGGGATATTTCAATTTGCATATCTTTACCACTTCCCAAACTAATCTTCTAAAATTATAACAAGATTTTTTTGTTAGTGCAATCCAAAAAAATTTTTTCCCAACTCCTTGACAACCCCTATTAAATAATAAAAATTACTGGGCAAATTTTGCTCTTTTTTTGTGAAAAAAATTTTTTTGGAGGATTGGCTTGTAATGTAATCAACAAAAAATTGCACACTATTACTAAAATTAAGATTAGTTTCACGCATTTTATGTAAAACATATTGTGAAACTTTACCATAATAAGGCAAATTATACAATCAAAACTGTATTTTTATAAAAAATTTATACAAAATGAACAAAAAATTTTAATCCAAATTTTTCAATGCAATATATTTTTGTTTGTTTTTATCAAATTTGTCATTATTTATACCTTGCAACGCACATTTCACAGGCTTTTTTCGCTCAAAAAATTTGTTTGTAAAAAAATTGACAGAAGTTCAAGGAAAATGTATAATCATTTTGTTAGCTAACACAAAAAAGAACTACTTGAGAGGTGATGTCTGGCAATAAAAACCCTTGAAATACCCTGTTTTCAGAAATGCTTACGTTAGTATGTATAACGAAAACAATGCTTTTCTCGCAATAACAATTAACTCGTCCGTTACTTTGATTATAAGCCACATTTTACGATATTACGTTTTTGCACTTTGGAAAGAGTTAAAGATTGAACTAACACAGTAACAATGCACTAACTAAAAGTAACACTATGCTTAAATGTAGCATCTACACATCTAATAAAAAGAAACGTAGCACTTGAATCGAGTAACGATACAACACACGAAAAAGCAACTTAACGTTTATATATAGCGACAACGCACAACATAAGTAGCAACATGAACTCTTAAATTTAATATCACTAAGTCGAACGACATGATTGCTTGCCAAAATGGCAAGCCCAACAAGAGAGGATGTTTAATCTTATGAAATTTTTTAACAAAATCGTAGCATTGTTAGCGTTTGCTTGTTTAGCAACTAACGTTACAGTAGCAGCCGCCCCATATGACGGCACAGGAAACAACTCGGTAAGTCCTTATCGGATTACCAGCACCGCAGAAGAAGCCAGGGCAGTAATTAGAATGCGCAACGGTAGCATACCTGTTACCAATGTGAAAATCCCTGAAATTATGAACGGCGAAGTCAACGGCATTATTATCACTGACCAAGACTTAAACGAAGCTATAGCCGTTCTCAACGAGGCTTATGTTCGGTACAACTATGTAATTTCCAACACAGTAACACCTTATATAAAGTTCTCGGAGTGGCAACCAACGGCTGAAGACTTGCAACGCTTGCACCCTGCGAATAGCAACGCTAGATTTTCAATAGAGTCAAGGTCGACTACACCACCAACTCAATTCCCACCAAACAGAGTTACCGAGCATAATTGGTCGGGAACATTAAACTTTACTTTTACACGTTACCTAATCCCAGCTACACAATCCTGGCAAACAGGTAATAGCGGTAATTTCTTGTATACAGCCGCCGATACAGCACACTCTGTGCAGTATCTTAGTCGTAGCGGCGGTAACTTGGGTACTAGAATTGCTACACAAAGCGGTGGCAGATTTACTACTGGTATGACCCAACCTGTAGATTTTTATGGAAGAATTAGCAACCAAAATGCAGGTGTTGCGTCAAGAAATGCCTTTTGGGAAATAGACATGAACTAAAAACTCTGTCTGTCTAATTGAATCGATTTAATTAAGGAGAAACAGGGAACTACGTAGACCTATAGGGGTTTCCTGTTTACTCCCATTTGGTAATCTAATCATAAAAATAACAGAGAGAGGTGTAGTCATGAAACAAAATAAAACTGTCTTGCTAGTACGCATTTCTATAATTGCTGTTTTTGTGTTGTCCGCTTGTACTAATACTAGTGCAACAGAAAATGTACCATTAGACTATACGATACAATCATCAGAAGAGTCAATTAATCTAACAAAAGAGCAGAACGATATTGCCCACCTGACGGACGGAAAGGTAACTTTGCTTGACGACACTGAAAAAGAGGACAATTTTGCGGAAGAGCCAAGCGAAAATTTGCTTGAAGATACAGAGCAAAGCCCTTATGTAATAGCTACAACTATCGAAGAAATAGAAAATATACTAACCTTGCAGGACGGCGGTATTCCAGTAACAAATATAGAAGTGACTGCAAGCTCACTTGGCTTTCCAAATGGCGTTATAATTACTATTACCGAACAGGATTTGCAAGATGCGTTAGATGTCTTAAACGAAGCTTACAAACTGGGTTCGTTTTTAGTACCTACCTATGATTTTATAACTCCGTTTATAGAATTTACGCCAAGCATTGTCGAAATGAGCGAGGGAGAGTTATTGCTCCATTTTAGAATGTTTGTAATGGACATTGCAGATAAAACCTCAAATTTTGAGAGATTTAACGACCAGTTTACGGACGAAGAGCGAGACCTGGTTAATGCAGAGGGCGAACGTTTACTTGCCGAATATGGCAGAAATGCAATGTTTGAAGAAGAAACGCTTTATAACACAGCACTACTTGTGTTTGGCGAACGTTTTGATTTTGAATAACAGTCAACAAAAAACACGGCGAAAGTTTGTCGTGTTTTTTCTAATATTTCAATTAGCAAAAATTTTTCCCAAACCCCTTGACAATCCCACAATCTCATTATATAATAAACACAGCAAACAGGGCAAACGCCCATTTTACCCATAAACACGGAGGTACAACCATGCAAACAGAAACCCTAATAAAACAAATAACAGAAATACTACCAAACTACCCAGTAGAAAAAGCCGCAATTTTCGGCAGTTACGCACGCAACGAGCAAACGCCAACTTCCGATATTGATTTAGTAGTTGACTTTGACGAGGGCATAATTGAAGAATATTTTGACTTATACGACGAACTAGAAGAAACTTTCGGAGTTAAGGTTGACATACTTACGTCGCACACAATAAACCGTGCCGAGCCAAACGATAGACTTATGTCAAACATAAAAAAAGAGTTGCGGTGGTTTTATGCGCGCTAGTGGTTGGGATTTTATTTCGCATATGATTAAAGATTGCCAAATTATCATAAAACTTACACAATCGAAAACCTCTAAACAATTTGACGAAGACGAACCAACAAACAGGGCAGTTGTTTATTCATTATTGAATTTAGGCGAATTATTGAAAACCTGCTCTGATGCCGACAAAGCCTCAATGTCGGCTATTCCGTGGAAAAGTATAATCGGCTTTAGGAATAGAGCGGCTCATGGTTTTCATAATGTAAACTTGAAATTGGCTTGGTATATGGCGATAAAGCGTATTCCGCCGTTGTTGATTGAGTTGCAAAAGAAATCTGCTGAACTTGCTGAACAAGCAGAAATTGCCGAAAAAGCTAAACTTGCGGAAATCGCAAAACAAGCTAAACTCGCCGAGCAAGCCAAAATTACTGAACAAGCCGAAAATCCCAAAAATCCCCCAGCAGAAGAATAAAGCCCTAAAAAATGGGCTTTTTTCTACAATATAATTTTTCTATTGTGCAAAAAAATTTCCCCAACCCCTTGACCTGTCTGCCGACAGGCAGGCAATCCCACAATCTCATTATATAATAAACACAGCAAACAGGGCAAATGCCCATTTTACCCATAAACACGGAGGTACACCAATGCAAACAGAAACCCTAATAAAACAAATAACAGAAATACTACCCAACTACCCAGTAGAAAAAGCCGCCATTTTCGGCAGTTACGCACGCAACGAGC
>WRKK01000221.1 GCA_009782245.1 Defluviitaleaceae bacterium
GCTTATCGCAAGCCTCTTTATGGGGCAAGTTGGCAATTACCATATAGTCAATATCAGATTCATGGTCATAATCGCCACGGGCATACGAGCCGTACAAATACACTTTGTGCAAATTGTCGCCCAAAACGTTTTTGGCGGCGTTGTATACACTTTTTGATATAATGCAAACAGTTGGGTTGTCAAAAGGGTTGTATTGCATTTTTCCAGCAGTCCTTTCTGCAAATCCGCAAATCTATAAATCTATAAACAAGGGGACGAGCAACTTAATATTTAACCCACCCGCCCCTTGTTTTGTATCATATTGTAAAAAGCGTAAAAAGCGAATTTGCGGTTATGGTAAAATTGGCTCGGCGGCGGTAAGTTCCCAAAGGTGTGAAGCACCTGCACCAACCACATTAGGGTCGTCGCGGCGTACAGCACTAAAGTTTTGCACACGGTTATTTACACCAGTTATATCCAACGGCCAAAATGTTGCAAACGCAGGTATAACCGTGCTAAAGTACCTTTGGAAATCGGAATACGCTTGTAACCTAACCGCATCGTCCCACATTGCTGCGGAATTTATTGTGTCCAAAATGGCACTAAGTTCATCGCTAGAATGTCTGCTAAGGTTAAATTGAGCTTCTGGTCCCCATAAACTCGACGGATTAGGGTCCCAACCTGCACTCCAGCCACCTATAATTATATCAAAATCAAAAGGATCGGAATCAGTTACACGGCCAACCCAAGCTTGAAAATCGTGTGTTACGCCTTCAAATAGTTGGATATTTATACCAATATCTTGCACCGATTGCAAGGAGAAAGCCAATAACATTTCAGAGGCGGTTGTGGGAGGATTTGCCCGTAAAGCGGTCAAAATCATTTCCGAGCCATCGGGAAATTCACGCCAGCCGTCGCCGTCAATATCAATAAAGCCAGCCTCGTCTAATAGTTGCATTGCATATTCGGGGTTGTAATCAAATGGCGGTATGCTAGTATCAATAAAACCACGGTGCATAGGTGTAAATATGCTACCCGCAGGTACAAGCAGGTCGTCCATTATATAAGTGGCGGCATCTTGCCAATTTACAGCATGGGCAATAGCACGGCGCAAATTTACGTTACCCATACGCATAGTTTCTGGGTCTGGGGTAACAACTCTGCCAGCGTCCATATCAAATTCTGTACCTAGCACAAAAGTCCAGTGGTCAAAAGAGCCAACAACGGGGCTTGTAATCATTGTAAAGTTGGTTGAATCGGCAAATTCAAGCACCATAGATGCGGGAATATCGCCAACATCAAACAAACCTTGCTGCAACGCCATAGGAACGTTAGATGGTGGTACAATTTCGTATAAAATGCGTTCTATTCTCGGTGCACCCATCCAAAAATCTTCGTTACGCACAAACAAGTAAGATTCGCCAAAAACGTGGCTTTCTAGGGTAAACGGCCCAAAGCCTAGCGTGTTTTCACGTACGTTGGCGTGTTGTTGCAGTTCGCCAACGGGTATATGTTCAAGGTGGTGGCGTGGTGCTGGTGTTGTCCAAAAGCCAAAATGCACTAACGATTGTGGAAAATCGGTAAACTGCATTGTTAGTTGTCTGTGGTCGTCGGACAAAATAAGCCCAGATATTGTATCTGCCTCTTGGTCTCTAAATTCTTGCACACCCTCTACGGTAAGGAAAGAGGAATCAAAGCGAACGCCTTGATAATCGGGGTGCGATATAACTTCCCAGGCAAAAACCAAATCGTCTAGCGTAACGGGAACGCCGTCATGCCAGTTTGCCTCGTGTTGTTGCGTTAAAATAACTTGCATTGCATCTGGTACAAATTCTACAGCCACAAGCCCGCTAGTTGGGTGGATAGTAAACTCTGGCGTTGCACCAATAAAGTTACCGCCAACAACAAAACCAGCAGCATTGCTATCTAAAAGCGTATCAGTAAACAGCGGGTCTAAAAGACCAGAGAAAGTAGTGTTAGCACCCACAGCGTATCTAAGTGTATTATTGTCAACGTTAGGCAGGTTGCCTAGCACTTCGAATGGGAAGTTTGCGGCGGCAGCGTCCATTGCCGCTAGTGGGCCGCTTGCGGCGGGTGTTGCGGGTGCATCGTCGTCGTTAGCCGTATCGTTGTCGGCTGTGCCAGCGTCGTCGTTGTTTGTGCCAGCGGCGGCACCAGTATCTCCGCCGTTTTGGGCTGTTCCAGCACCTTGTTGCGGTGCCTCTGGTGGGTCGTTTGCACACGCAGCAAACACCAAAGTTACAGCTAACACAAATCCTAAAATTAACATTTTTTTCATTTTTGTCATCCTCTTTCTAGTTTCTAAGATAGTTTTTGATAGTTTCTCTCGCCTGTTTTGCGGCAAGATTTGGACATTAGCCAGTAAAAATTTTTAGTTAGGCAAGATAATTTGCAATACGCCAGCCATTGATTGAAGTTGCATTGAAGTTTCATTGAAGTTGCATTGAAGTTTCATTGAAGTTTCGTTGAAGTTTCAATAAAGTTTGTCAAAATTTATTGAAGTTGGCTGTTTTTGCTAGGTTGCGTTGCATAACTGGAAAAATTTTACTGTTGACACACAGCTACTAAAAATGGTTATTCTAACCATCATCTCATTATAGTATAGCGTTTCGCATTTGTCAAGAGTTTTTTGGTAATTTTTTGGTGTTTTTTTTACCAAATTTTTTTGTGATTTTGGGTAAATTTTTGTTAATTTTGCTGTAGCGGGATTTTTGTTGTTGGTTATACTGTTTGTAGGGTTGGCTGGCGGGGGTTTGGGGTGTTTTTTGGGGGTTCTGTTACTTCTATTATTTCTATTGTGGATATATCGGCGGCGGTAAAATCTATTAAATAGCCAGCGTTGAGGTATTCTCTAATAGATATATTTTCTAACCCGTCCATGTCATCTAATGCAGACGTGTAGCAATTTACAAAGCCAGTAAAAACTTTTCCGTCAATGTCTACAATTTTGACGTTTTCAAATAGGTATTTTTGTAGTTTTTTTGTACTCATTATGCGGGTTGCAACTCCTTTAATGGTGGGGCTGATTGTTGTGGGCTTGGGGTTATCCCTATTATTTCTATGTTGGATATATCTGCGGCGGTAAACCCAACCACATAGCCTGTTGTGTTTGGCGGTCTAATGGCTATATTTTCTGTGTTGTCGGGGTCGTTTATTGCGGGGGTGTAATATTCCACAAAACCAGTATGGGTGTTTCCGTCAATGTCTATTATTTTAACGTTCTGAAATCTGTAGTTGTATAGGTCAATCATTGAGGGTAATCTCTCCTTTCGGTCGGCACTATGTGTGTGCCTGTTTTGCTGTAGTGTATTGTAAACCTGTTGGTAATGGTTTGTTGTCCTGTTTTGGGGTCTATATCGACACCAATATCTATAAGGGCTGTTACGTATTCCTTGCTATCCCAGTTGCCATTTCTGTCAACCTTAATATCGCCCGTTCCGTGATATTTATCCACAAGTTCCTGCGGGTCAACGCCGTCTAATAGGTAGCTACGTCCGTCAATATAAAGCCGATGCCCTAAAATGTGTCTACCTTGTTTTTCTGGGTTGATTATTTTGTCCACGGCGGGGGATTTTATGTGTTTTAATATTTCCATGTTCATTATGCAGGTTGCAACTCCTTTAATTGTTGGGTTGACTGTTGTGGGCTTGGGGCTGTTTCTGTTGTTTCCACTATTTCTATTGTGGATATATCTGCGGCGGTAAACTCAATTAAATACCCGCTACTACCATCTTCTCTAACTGCAATGTACGGTATGCCGTCAGGGGCATCAAGTTCGTGAGTGTACACATCTACGAAACCTATTGTGGTTTTGCCACTTTTACCCAATATTTTTACCCTTTTGGATTGATATTCATATCCCCACAAATTTCTCATAATTATGCACTCCTTTTGCTGTAATGTGCTGTAAACTTAACTATTCAGCCAACCAACACAGTAGGCACAATATAAACGCCATCTTCAGAGTAATGTATCTTAAAACAGTTAGTGGGAGTTTTCACACCTGTATCAGAGTTAATGTCAACCCCTATAAGTTTGTCGGAAATTATGGTTTCTTCTTTGTCCCATTCGCCTTTGCGTGTCATTTTTAGCAGCCCCGTTCCGTGATACTTATCCACCAAAGCCTGCGGATCTACCCCGTTAAGTATGTAGCTAGGTTTAATAATTCTTACCCCTTTAATGCGTTGCCGCTTGATTTGGGGCGGTTTGTTCGGGTCGCCGTCCGTTTTTATTATTTCTATATTGGCAATTTCTTTGGCGGTAAACCCAATTAAAGAATCCGATTGGGGAGTTTCCCTAATTTCTATAGAGGGAATACCGTCTGGGTCGTCTATTGCGGTGGTGTAACAGGCAACAAGCCCAGTAAAAACTGTGCCGTCAATATCCACAATTTTTACATTTTTAGATAGATATTTCCATAGTTGCACAAGTATTCCCCCTTTATTATGAAATTTATAGCCCTGAGCGGGGATTATCCGTCCATTATTTACTGTTTTTGCTAAAATTTCCCCAAATTGCACCAATATAATTTACCAAAAAATGCGGGTCAAGGGGCGCGCTCCTTGCGGGGTCAAGGGGCAGCCTGCCCGCCGGCAGGCGGGCGCCCACGGTTTTGCAGTTGCTCTAAGTCCGTTGCTGTTTAGGATCAACCGCTCTGCTTATAGTGCTACCAACAAAGTAAACGCACAAACTCATTACGAATATTAGCACGGTTGCGGGCATCCATTGCCATAACCTGTTGGTTAAAACTATTGGGTTGGCGGCGGCATAACGTATTAAATTGCCCAAACTAGGAGTGCCGAACGGCAAGCCGAAACCCAAAATTGTCAACCCTGTTTCTATTCCCATGTTGCTCGCTACGGATATTGTGCCATCTACCACAATAATAGATGTTATGTTGGGCAAAACTTTTTTTACCATAATAATAAAGTTGCGTGTGCCTAAAGTTTTGGAGGCACTTACATAATCTAGCCCAACTTGTTGCATAACTTTTGCACGGATAAGCCTTGCCCTGCCCATCCAACTTAGCAATGTTAGGAACATTATAAAATGCCATGTTTGGTAATTGGGCGTTATGGAAACTATAACTATAATCAGCATTAAGCCTGGAATAAGCAGTAAAAACTCCAATATACGCATCATTGTGTTATCAATATGTCCGCCGTAATAGCCCGATATTAGCCCGTAAATTATACCAATTATCATGCTGCCGATTGTTACAATTAACGCTATTGCAAAGGAATTTCTGGCACTTAGCATTAGTTGCTGCACCATATCCCTGCCCATTGGGTCTGTTCCCAAAAAGAACTCGCCAGCAAACCATTCTGGAGCACGGTCGGTGGTGCGAATATTAACCCGCAAAGCCTCTGTTTCGTCAAAGAAAAACCCTGTTGCAAACGCAAACACTAATATTAGTGCAAACACGACAAGTGCAACCATTGCCGCTTTAGTGTTCCAAATTTCTTTCCAAATAGTTTCGGCTAAACTTGGCACTTTTTCTGTGCTTTCAGCACCCTCTAAAAATTCATGGTCAAAAGTTTCTATTTGGTTTATTTCTTGGTTTATTTCCTGGTCTACTTCCGATTTTGACTCCGAACGCTTGTCGGAAATCCTTATTTTTCCGTACCCTTTTGTTTCAGCATATTCTGCCATTATTTTCACCTCTCTATATTTAGCTCTACATTTAGCTCTATTTTATTCTAATCCTCGGGTCAAATACCATTAAAGCAATATCGGATATTAACGCGCCCAGCAAAGTTAAAATTGCATAAAACATTATTAAAAAGTTTGCAAGACTAAAATCACGGCTGTTTATCGATTGTATGAACAGCTGCCCCATTCCAGGATAGCCGAACACCTGCTCTATAAAGATAGTACCCGAAAGTAAGCCAACAATTACAAAGCCGATGCCGTTTGCCATTGGCAATAACGAGTTGCGTAAAATATGGCGGTTATACAGCACTTTTAGCGGTACGCCCTTTGCACGGGCGGTTGTTACATAATCGGAATTTCTGTTGTCTACAATTTCGCTACGCAAAAACTGCACTATACCAACCGCGCCAAGCAACGCCATAGCGGCGGCGGGTAAAACCATATGCTGTATTCTGCTAACTTGTATAGCCCACCAGCCATCACTAAGCACCCGCACATCGACGCTGCCGCTTATCGGAAACCACCCCAGCAAAAAGCCAAAGAAATACAGTAATATAAAGCCAAAAACGATAGTGGGCAAACTCATTCCAAAGTACAGATAATAGCTTATAATTTTTTCTTTCCAAGTAGCATTATAGCGGCCTGCGATTATGCCCAACGGAATAGAAGTAGCATAAACCAAAATAACAGTAAAAATCGACAACCGTATAGTATTAGGCAACCGCTCGCCAACTATCCGCAATACAGACACATGGTGCTGCATAGAAAGACCAAAATCGCCCTGCGAAATGCCATGAATCCAACGAACATAACGAATGTGCCAAGGGTCGTTTAAGCCGTGCATTTCCCGCAATTCTTCTATACGTGCGGGGTCAATATCTGGCTGAATTAGCCCAGAAAGTGCATCACCTGGCATAAAGTCTGCTATAAAGAAGATTAATAAACTTAGTATAAATATTTGCGGGATAAGTATCAAAGTCCGCCGTACCATTGTTTTCCACATTTGTGAAACCTCCTATTTTGTTTTTATGACTACCCAGATAATTCATAATTTCAAATTGTTGGTGTTTCGTAGGGGCGACCGTCCTCGGTCGCCCGAATTTTACCACGGGCGACCGA
>WRKK01000222.1 GCA_009782245.1 Defluviitaleaceae bacterium
GTAAATTTGCAACTTTACAGATTTATAGAGCAAAATAGCAAAACAAAACGCAAAGGGACTGAATTTTTCAGTCCCTTTTTTGCGTAAAAATGGGTCGGTGGTTTTGTGGGGGACGGGCGACATCGTTGTAGGGGGGAACGGGCGACCGTCCCCCGCAACAGCGCCACCCGTTTATGCGTTTCGCCTATTTTTGCATAGTGCAAAAAATCCCACAAATTTTATTTGACTTTTCTCTCTAAAACAGCTATAATGCAACTATAATCCAGTTTGTATTGTGATTTACAAAAAAAGCGAGGTGCAATTATGGCAACTATATTTGATGTGGCAAAATATATCCTAAAAAATTTGGGCGAAACAACCGTTTGGAAACTGCACAAACTGTGCTACTATTCCCAAGCGTGGACATTAGCCTGGGGCGAACCCGCCCTGTTTGAAGAGGATTTTGTGGCGTGGTCGAATGGGCCCGTTTGCTTGAAATTAAAGGAAGAATTGGAAGACTATATGTTCACGATAAAATATGACGAATTTCAGCTAGGCGATGAAACGCATTTGGGCGAAAATGCACTGGAAAATATTGAAATAGTGCTTAAAGAGTACGGCGAAATGGAACCTTACGACTTAAAAGAGCAATCCCAAGGCGAAGAACCCTGGAAAACCGCCAGAAACGGCTTGCCTGTTGGCGAACCTAGCGAAACCGTCATAACAAAAAATTCTATGGCAGTATATTATGGAGGGCTGTAAGTGGCTAAACAAGCGAAAAGTAACAAGCGAAAAAAAGATAAAAACAACGCAAAACCCACACGCCCTAATGAATCTACTGACAACTGCAAAATGATTTGGATTTTTGACAGCGTTGACAATGACGGCGTTTTTCGTTTTGACCCAAGTCGCTCCGATATGAATTGTGCTGACATTCTCGATAAAATCCTGCAATATAGCAAACGCACTTGGGCAGACATAAAATCCGAAAAACACGATAATGGCAAAACCAAGCACCATTTCCTAACTGGAAAAGGCTTTAGCAAAGCGGCTCTTGAACGAATCGACAAGTTGCAAATTGAAACGGCAAACGAAAATATCTTCTCAATCCGCATAAATAACCTAACAAGAATAATCGGCTTGCGAGACGGCGAAAAATTCATAACAAAATGGTTCGACCCCGACCACAATTTCTATCCAACGACCATGTAAAAAGCGGGTTAAAACTGGAATTTAAGGGAAACGCCCCAAAATTTTAAGGCAAATTTAACACAAAAAAACACAAAAAAATAAAAATTTGACTATCACAAAAATTTTATGTATAATTACTTTTAGAAGTTCAGAGAAGTTCAGAGAAGTTCAGAGAAGTTCAGAGAAGTTCAGAGAAGTTCAGAGAAATCCAGAGAAATCCAGAAAAATCCAGAAAGGGGAAATTACTATCAATCCTTTTGCATTGTTAAAACGTGGCATATTGGACGAAAACCCGCTATTTATACAAATGGTAGCACTGTGTCCAGCAATAGCTGTTACAACCCAAGCTATAAACGGGCTTGGGCTGGGGCTTGCCACAACCGCTGTAATGGCGGGTTCTAACTTGGTAATATCGTGCATACGTAAAATTGTGCCAAATACTGCCCGTATTCCGTGTTTTATCGTAATTATCGCCAGTTTTGTTACGGCTGTCGGCTTTCTTTTAGAGGGATTTTTACCCGACCTTAACAACGCGCTCGGTATCTTCATTCCTCTGATAACAAGCAACTGCGTTGTGCTTGCCCGCGCGGAATCCTATGCTTTCAAGTCAAACCCGTTTTCGTCGCTTGTAGACGGCGTGGGAATGGGATTAGGTTTTACGGGGGCATTGGTAATTTTAGGAAGTATACGGGAATTTTTGGGAATGGGCGAAATTTTCGGCTTTACCGTTTTACCAGAATTTTTCCCGCGCACAATCATTATGATACTTGCACCAGGCGGCTTTTTCGTTATGGCGACCATAATCGCAGCACTAAATTATGTGCGAATCCGCAATAAATCAGCGTAAGGCGTAATTTGAAAACTTACAATAAATTCAACAAATTCAACAAATCCACCAAATCCAACAAAAAGGAGAAACAATTTTGTTACAAAAAGAAAAAATTTTAGAGGTAGTGGACTACATCAAAAGCATAAAAGCCGATTACGGCGATTTGCGGCTAAAAGACCTTACCGAGGAATATATAAAAGCCGAAAATGGCAAGATTTCCAACGTTTCCAACAGCCGCAGTAAAGGCGTTGGCATTAGAATTTACGTAAACGGGATTATGGGGTTTGCCGCCACAGCCGACATGGACAACCTCATTGACACCGCTAGATTGGCGTATAATACCGCCGTGGCAAGTGCAACTTTGAACAAAAACAAAGTGCAGCTAAGCCCCAAAAAAGCCGTAAAAGACAGCTTTAGCACACAAATTTCTATAGACCCTTTTGAAGTGCCGCTAAACGAGAAAATTGGCATACTTATGGCTTGCGGCGTTGCAATGGCGAATGTGCAGGGCGTTTCTTATAATGCCGCATTTATGGCGTTCCGCAAGGAGGACGTTATTTTTGCCGATACAGACGGCAGTTATATAACGCAAACTTTCTTTCAATCGGGCGGCGGCATAACCGCACGAGCCACCAAAGACGGCGATACGCAACAACGCAGCCACACAAATTTTTTGCGCGCTGGCTACGAAATGTTGCTAGATATGAAGTTGCCCGAACATTCCGAAAAATTAGCCCAAGAGGCAGTCGCTTTGACAAATGCCGAAAATTGCCCCGCTGGCGAATTTGACTTGATTCTCACGCCGTCGCAGTTGCAACTGCAAATTCACGAAAGTATCGGGCACCCAACCGAACTTGACCGAGTTTTGGGCAGCGAGGCCGCTTTTGCAGGTGCTAGTTTTCTTAACCCAGAAGACATCAACAACAGCCTAAAATACGGCTCTGAACACGTTACCATTGTTGCAGATGCAACCGATTCTATGGGCGATTTGGGACTTGGCAACTTTGGCTATGACGACGAGGGCGTTGAAGCCCAAAATATCACGCTTGTGAAAGAGGGCGTTTTTGCTAACTTCCAAACTTCTCGGGATAATGCACCGATTATTTCCCAAAAATCCCATGGAATGGGGCTTGCAGACGGCTGGGGCAACCTGCCTATTGTTCGCATGACAAATATCAACCTGCAACCTGGGCATTTTACCGTTAATCAACTAATCGAAGACGTTGAACACGGCTTTTTATTAGAAGAAAACAAAAGTTGGAGCATTGACGACAAGCGGATTAACTTCCAATTTGCCTGCGAAATTGCCCGAGAAATCAAAAACGGCAAATTAACTGGCGTTATCTACAAAAATCCCATATACACAGGAAAAACCACCGAATTTTGGGGCAGCTGCGATGGCGTTGCTAGTGCAAAATATCGCAAAATGATTGGTGTGCCAAACTGCGGGAAAGGTCAGCCAATGCAGGTTATGCGCGTTGCACACGCCTCTTCGCCAGCACGGTTTAGAAAAGTGAGGTTTATCGCAAATGAGTAAAAGTTTCAATAAATTTGATAAAGATGCCGCTCTGGATTTAATCAACAAAATCACGTCCCAAACCAAGCATTACGCCGTTGTCAACATTGAGGGCGAAAGCGAGGGCGTAACTCGTTTTGCAAACTCGGAAATAAGCCAAAACACCAACAAACAAGATTTGAACGTGTATCTAACTTTGCATGACGGCACAAAGGAAGTAACGTGTACTACAAATGTCTTAGACGAGACATCTATCAAAAAGTTTGTACAAGATGCAGAAAATTTATTAGCGGCAGCACCAAACGGCGATTTTGAGCGGTTTCCGTGGCAGTTGCCAGGCTTAATAACGCAAGAAAATAACGATGATTTGGCGGAAATCTATAGCGTAAGGGGTCGTGCGGATTTGCTAAAGGAATGTGTTGAAAAAATCGGCACGGAATACAGCGCGGCGGGTGCATTAACCCTCACAAACAGAATATCGGCGTATGGCAACAGCGACAGCAAAAAAGATATTTTGTACAGCAACCAAAACAACGTAACGTTCAACACGGTTGTAACGCACATTGTCGGCAACGCAGACGGCGGCGGCGAGGCGGTTTCGCACAAGGTGGACGGCTTGGAATCCGCCATAAAAGCGGCATTTGTGCAAGCAAAAGACCGTGCCGCACTAGCGATAAATCCCATAAATGTAACGGATAAGCGGTTTACAGTAGTGCTTTCGCCAGCCGCTTTGGGAGATTTGGTGCTTTATATAACGTTATCGCTGAACGCAAAACGTGTGCTTGATGGGCTTAGTTTTTGCGGCTCCGATGTACCAACGGAGCAAATTTTCGGCAAAAACGTAACCATTACCGACGACGTAACCAACCCAAAACTTCCCGCAAAATATTTTGACTATGAGGGAAACAAGCGTCAGGTTTTGCCATTAATAGAGGGCGGTTTCGTTAAAAATTTAATATTTGACAACAAAACTGCAAAACGCATGAACGCCGCCCCAACGGGACACGCCTTTTATAACGGCGGTTACGGCGGATATTCTGCCAACACAATAATGACAGGCGGCGAAACCACGCAAGACGAGATAATAAAAAGCGTAAAAAAAGGCTTGTTTATCTCGGAATTTCATTACACCAATTTTGTAAACCCAGCAACCATGCTAGTTACAGGTCTTACCCGCAACGGAACATTTTTAATAGAAAACGGCGAGGTTACAAAATCGGTCTCTAACTTGCGATTTACGCAAAATATTATCGAGGCGTTTAACAATATAACGGCTCTATCAAAGGATTTGCACGTGATCAACAGTATCGGCACGGCGTTAATGCCGTCCGCAAAAATAGAAAGGTTTGCCTTCCCATGACAATCTTCAATAAAAAAAACCGAACAGAAACACAGGAAATTTCTTCATTACGCATACGCAGGTTGGTTATATCTGCAATGTTTTTGGCACTTGCTTTAGTTATACGCACGTTTTTTAGAATGTATATTCCCGTTTTTGGCGAAAGCGGAATTAGAATAAGCGTTCACGGAATTTTTTCTATGATGCCCGCAATATTGTTTGGGCCGTTTTATGGTGCGGTCGTTTCTGGGCTAACCGATTTTTTGGGACATTTTTTAAGCCCGACGGGTGCGTATATTCCGTTTTTAACGATGACTTCGGCACTCGGCGGCTTTTTGCGTGGGCTTTTGTGGCTGCTTTTGCGTAAGGCGAAAAACAACATTGCGCGCAACGGTATTGTAGTGTTTGCGGCGGTGCTGGTTACTTTTGGCTTGTTAAATATGTCCATGTTGTCCGCCGATGGCGTAAACGCTACATTTTACGAGCAGTTCACGCACGGCACAACCACAAACGCCGCTGGCAACGAAGTTCCCAACATTGACAGAGACAGCGTAAACGCCGCCGCCGCAGAGATGTCGCTAATTGGGCGGTTTGCGATTACACGTTCCATTAACACAAACTTTCCGCAAAATGTGCTAAACAACGATTTTTTGCCGCTAGTAACAACGGCAATGATAGGTGCAGGGCTGTTTGTCCTGCTGATTGTCGCCATTGACAGAGTTGTCAACCTGTATATATTAAAGGGCAATTATAGTATTCAAACAATGCCGCTATTGGTGGCAATGGTGCTTCCTGCGATATTGGTGTCAACCTTAAACACGCAAATTTTGCGTTTCACGGCGTTTCCGTCGTGGCAGTTGCTGCCGTTTTTTGTGGTCTGGCTGCCCAGAGTAATACAATCGCTTGCTACTACCGTGGTAATCACTTATTTTATGGTCGCTTTGCTAGAAATTTTGCGAAAGCACCCGCGGTTTCGTGATTGGATTGTTTGATGTTGCTGAAAATGTTTATGCAAAACTTCCCAATTAATTTGGGAAGTTTTTTTTGGGGATTTTTGTGGATTAGTTAAAATTTTGCTAAATTTTTTTGACATTTTTCGCAAGAAATGCTAGAATAAGATTAGCACAGAAAGGGGCGAACAAATTGCAGCAAAACAAAACAAGCAAAACAAAGAAAAAAAAGGCAAAAAAAGCCGAAACCGCCAAACGAGAAATAAAAGACGGCTTATTCAAGATAATATTCAGCATATTGGCAAATGCGGCGGCATTATATTCAGCCCTGCACAACGAGCCGTGCAGCCCGCGCGATATACAAATCTTCACAATAGAAACAGTAATATCGGGAAAACGCAAGAACGACCTAGCAATAGTGGTAAAAGGCAGGGTAATTGCCTTATTTGAGCATATGTCCAGTTCGTATGCAAATATGCCGTTTAGATTTTTGATATATTTGGGGCTTTTGTATGAAAAGTGGATTAAATCCCAAAATGACGAAAAAAAGTTGTACAGCAGCAAGTTGTATAAAATTCCCAAGCCAGAGTTTGTAGTATTTTACAATGGCAAAACCGTCCGCCCAGAGCAAGAAACATTGCGTTTATCGGACGCTTTTGAAACCACGGACGAAACGTTGGGCAACCTAGAGCTAGAGGCCAAGGTTTACAACATCAACAAGGGAATGAACGCAGAATTACTGGAAAAATGCAAGCCACTAAGGGAATATTCCGAATTTGTGGCAAAATTGCGTGAATTTGAAAGTCAGTACAAAGATTACACCACAGCCGTAAAAAAAACTATAGAATTTTGCATAGCCAACGATATTTTGGCGAATATTTTGCGAGAGCATGGAGGTACAATTATGAGTATTTTGTTTGACGAGCGTAATGCAGAGTGGGCTTTTGAGGCGGCACTTGATGATGCTGTTGAAGAGGCTGTTGAAGCCGCTGTTGAAG
>WRKK01000223.1 GCA_009782245.1 Defluviitaleaceae bacterium
CGAGGACGGTCGCCCCTACAGGGACGCATATTGTAGGGGCGACCGTCCTCGGTCGCCCGTCTGTTTGGCGGGTCGCCCGTTCCGTCTGGTTCACATAGGATTAATCACGGCTATCCAGTAATTCCAAACAAAGGTCAGCGTTTTGCTCTGCTAAATTTTGGGCGATTTCGCCAGCGGCTTTTACGGCTTTTGCAATATCGTCATAATTTGCTAAAATTTTGTTCGCAAAATCTATTAAAATATCCATGCGAACGTTTTCCACGGTAATGTAAAACGGCTGTTTTATGGAATCCATTAGCCATTGCACTTTGGGGTCGTAAACCAAGCCGATTACGGGTATGCCTTGGTTAATCGCATAGATTAACGTGTGCAACCGCATGGCGACCGTAAACGTTGATAAAGCCACTATTCCACGTATGCTGTCAATGTTGCGTGGGTTTTCTAGTAATTTTGCGGGGCTACTCATTAAACCCATTACTCGCTTGGATATTTCCGTATCGTCGGACGGGCGCATGGGCACAAAAAGCACCTGATATTTATTTTCTCGTGCCATGTAATCGGCAAACCGTGCTATGTTTAACTCAAAACCAGGCGGATTATACCGCCACGAGCGTATTGCAATGCAAAAAAAGCGGTTTATGTCTATCCCAATTTCAGCCAGTTCTTCCCGTGCACCCGCAAGGTCGGGCTGCGGCAAGCTAAATGCGGGGTCGGCGGTTACTATTATTTTGGGCTCGGTTATGTTCAGTTCGTCTAGCAAGATTTTGGAGGGCTCTTCTCGGAGGGTGATTAGTTCTATTTGGCTTAATTCTTGCCGCATACGTTCAACATTTTTTGCGTTACGAATTGGGCCTATTCCGTTGGCGTACAGCATATTTGCAACGCCCAGCCGCCGTGCAAGACGGATAATTCCTAGATAATATATTAGCGAGTGAGTGCTGGTTAAATCTTGGATAACGCTGCCGCCGCCCGTTAGTAATAGTTTGGTGTTTCGCATAAGCCAAAAAATTGTCAAAAAATTGAACCGATATATTGCATTTACGCCGTATTCGGCTTTTGTTTCTTTTGGCCGCATTGAAAGCACGGTTATTATTATGTCTTCGCGCCGTTTTTTTAAGTCTTGTACAATGGATTTTAGCAAAAGGTCGTCGCCGCTGTTGTTGTAGCCGTAATAGCCCGAGACCAATATGTCGGTTTTGCTGACAGGCACAGGGCAAGCCGTTTTAAGCACCGTGTTGTACATTAAAATAGCATCTTCTGCCATTTTGTCAACCGAATAATTTTTTAGGATAAACTCTCTGCCAAATTTGCCCATTGATTCACGTTTTTCGGCGGGCATATCTAAAATTGTGATAATATCGGCGGCAAGCTGTTCGGCGTTTGCTTCGCCGCAACCACGGTAGCAAAAATTGGTTGCTATTGCGGTTTGCAAATTTTCCTCGTTAATAAGACCCATATAGCCCTCGTTGCCAGCGGCGACTACTGGCTTGCTTGCCGACATCGCCTCTAGCACAGAGCGGCTTGCACCAACAAAAACATCTGCCATAGCCAGCCATTTGTGAATGTCAACCCTTGCGCCTGTTAGTATTATTGCCTCGTAGCCAATTTGCTCATTCATGGAAGTTGCGCGAGCATTTACGGCATCAAAATCATCGCCGCCGCCTATGAGGTAGATAGTAAGCCCCTTGTAGCGGCTGCACAAGGTTGGCGCAGATTCTATTAGCAAGTGTGCCGCCAGCGATCTATCTTTGTCCATGCGCGCGGTAAACATTATGCAAAAATCTTTTCTGCCAGGACGTTCGATTTCGGGCGGTTTTATTGCTTTTTCGGCAAGCGGCGAAAATTTTTCGGTATCAACGCCGTTTATTGTTACGTAGATGTTTTCTTTTGGCACTTTGTAGTGTTCTATTAGGTATTCTTTTATATCTTCGCTGACCGCAAGGCTTTTTTCGCCCCAGTTAGAAAGCAGATTATAGGGGAATTTTGTTGTAAAAACCCAATGTGCGGTGGTAACGAATCTAAAATTAAGCTGAAGTTGCAAAAATCCGCAAATAAAAGCAGGGATACGCGCATGAGCGTGTACCAGTCTAATATCGTGCGTAACAATTATTTTTTTTAGTGCCTTGTAGGCATCTATTATGTTAAAAGGCTGCTTGTTGTGCAACGGCACTTTGTAGTGAATAACGCCACATTCAGTTAGTTCGGGCTCGTAAGCACCACCATTAGAGGCTACGTAAACCTGCATACCTTTTTTTTGCAGAGCCTTGCACAGTTCTAAAACGTGCGTTTCTGCACCGCCTATTTCCATTGACATTATTGCTATTAGTATTTTTGTTTTTGTCATACTGTAACCTCAACTTGTTTTGCTTGGTTTCTGACAACTATAATCCTTATAATTTTGCAAGGAATTTGTATACATCTCCACGATTTCCAGCAAATATTATGTTGTAAGTTTCGCCAGCAGTTGTAAATATAATTCTATAACCACCCACTCGTAGACGTAATAATGGCGTTTTGCTTTTTATCTGTAATTTTTTTACATCTCCTTTTGGCAACTCAACTATTGCATTGCGTAAACGTGTTGCATTTGTTTTGCCTTGTGAATCTATAAAATTTTCTACTTGTTTGCTATAATTAAATGTCATCATCTGGCATCCTCTCAATCATAGCTAAAATTTCAGCATCACTGACAAACTCGCCATTTTCAAGTATATCGTAAAAATACGCCACTGCTTTTGGGCTACTAAGAATTTCGTCTTCCAGTTCGTCTTCCAGTTCATTTTCGTATTCTTGTTTCACAAACCTTGCAAACGTCATTATTTGTACCACTTTTTCAAGCGGCAAATCCTTAACCTCTTCATAAAGCGGTTGATATAATCCTAAGTCCATTTTTGTCCTCCGTTTCGTGCAATACGCTGTTGCTAGTAAATTGGTTTATAGTTTTGAGATATATCTATAAACTTCTCCACGGTTGCCAGCAATCAAAATGTTGTAAGTTTCGCCATCAACAGTAAATACAATTCTGTAGTCGCCTACTCGCAAGCGTAGCAACGGCGGTGTTCTTTTTACTTTCAAATGCTTTACGTTTCCTAGTGGTAATTGGTTTATCGCATGAAATATACGAACTGCCGTTTTTGCACCCTGCGATAATATAAAATTTTTGGCTTGCTTGTCATATTTAATCGTTTTCATAATCTGGCAACCTTTCAATTTCTGCCCAAACTTCTTCTTCGCTGACAAACTCGCCATTTTCAAGTATATCATAAAAATACGCCACTGCTTTTGGGCTACTAAGAATTTCGTCTTCCAGTTCGTCTTCCAGTTCCTCTTTGTATTCCTGTTTCACAAACCTTGCAAACGTCATTATTTGTACCACTTTTTCAAGCGGCAAGTCCTTAATCTCTTCGTAAAGCGGTTGATATAATCCTAAGTCCATTTTCGTCCTCCGTTCGTGTAAAAAACTTTAACAACCAAATAATACCACAATTTGAAAATATTTACAAGCCTAAAAATTGTGATTAATTTTTTTGCTGTTTTTTTGCCTATTCACAAGCCGCTCAAACTTCCCCGCAATACGCCGCCGCCGTTCCTGCTCCTGTTGGCTGGTGTCTATTGTGTATTTTCCCGATATTTCTGATATTTCTGATATTTCTGGCATTTCCGCTAGTGCTGTACCCTCTTTTGCCCCTTTCGGCAAATTTGCGGCGGGTATTATTTTTTGCTCGCCCGTTGCGGAATGCTCCAAAACTGCCATGGGCTGGCTTTCGCCCTCAATTTCGCCCTCAATGCGGTCGATTACCCAACTCATTACATGAAACCTCGCATTACTTTGTTCGCAAAATCCATGCCCAAATCTGTTAGAAACATATAGCCGTCTTGCGTTGCCAGCATTTCCTCGCTTTTCATTTGCCGTATCCAATCGCCGTAAACCTCGCTGGGATAACAGCCGAAAACTTTTGCGAAATTGCTCTCTAGCAAGCCTTTTGTCAACCGTAAGCCCAAAAAAATTGTCTCCGACATTGCCTCGGCGTTGCTGATTTTGGCAAGTTCAAACCGCTCTTGCACGTCCCATTTTATGTATTGCTGTAAATCTAGCGTGTTGTGCCACCTTGCGTTATTTTCAAAGGAGTGCGCGCCCAGTCCAAAGCCTCGGTACGGTTGGCGTGTCCAGTATTTTGTGTTGTGGCGGCTTTCCATGCCTGGCTTGCAAAAGTTGGATAGTTCGTATTGCGAGTAGCCGTTTTCGTGCAGAAACAGCTTGGCGTAGTGGTACATTCGGCGGTCGGTTTCGTCGTCCAGTTGCTTGATTGCGGCACTTTGCACCCTGTCCCATAGCGGCGTTTTTTCCTCCAAAGTACAAGCGTACGCCGAGATATGTTCGGGTTGCAAGTCAACCACTTTTTGCAGGGTTTCTTCCCATTCTTGCACCGTTTGGCCTGGGATTGCGAACATTATGTCCACGTTAATATTGTTAAAGCCCACTTGTCGCAGGGCGTTGAAATTTTCGGTAAAATCTTCGTGGGTTGCGCGGCGGTTAAGAGCCTTTAACAGCCGTGGTTGCCACGCTTGCAGGCCTAGGCTGATACGATTAACGCCGCCCGCTTTCAAAGTGGCTATTTTGGCGGAAGTTAATGTGCCAGGGTTTGCCTCGCAGGTAATTTCGGCGTTGTTCATTGGCGCGGGGCAAGCCTGTAGCAATTCCGCCAAAAAATCGGCGTGCCATATTGTTGGAGTGCCGCCACCTATATAAATCGTGTCTATTTTTTCTTTCGGCTCGAAGCGGGCAAGTTCGTTTATAACCGAACTTTTATAGCCCACCCAAGCATTTTGCTGATTGGCAAACGATAAAAAATCACAATAATCGCATTTGCTATCGCAAAACGGAATGTGTATGTATACCCCACTCATTTTTAACGCTCCCTTTTATACTAAATCAACTGCAAAACCGTGGGGCTCTGCCCCACACCCCGCTAAGGGCGCTGCCCTTAGAACCCGCAAGGAGCGCGCCCTTTGACCCGCATTTTTGTTAGCTAGGATTTAGTATGTAATCTCTTAATAGTTTTATTATATGGGATTTTGCGGCGGGTGTCAAGGCAGAAAATTTTTGTAAACAAAAAACCAAGAGCGACCCAATGAGCCGCCCTCGGTTTTATATAAAATATACAAATTGTGTTTATCTTGATTATTGCGATTATCGCAAATCCTAGCCAAGCAACTGCAACACAGATTGTGGCGCTTGATTAGCCTGTGCAAGCATAGATATTGCGGCTTGTTGCAATACGTTAGCTTGGGTCAGTCTCATCATTTCTCTTGCCATATCGGCATCACGAATACGGGATTCTGCGGCGGATAGGTTTTCGCTTGCGATGTCTAGGTTCTCAATCGTAAATTCCAAGCGGTTTTGCATTGCACCTAGGTTAGAGCGTTGGTCAGTTACGTGTGATAGGGCGAGGTCGATGGAAGTAATGAAAAGGTTGATTTCTTCACCGCTTGCACGTAATACGCCGCCTGTTGCACCGAAAGCTGTGCTGGTTTGCACATCGTCTGGGTCCATAAAGGAACGCAGGTTGTCAAAAGTAAACTGGGCTGCAAATTGCTCCATGTTTAGTGTGCCTAAATCAAGCTGATTGTTCTCACGCTCAAATGCAAGACGGATAGCTTCCAAAACAGCGCCAGATTCTGTGCCAACTCTTGATAAAGCATTAACGCCAACGTCCTCAATGCTAAGGTGTACGCCTTGGTTGGCGTTTGCACCAATTTGGAACCATAAAGGAGTGCCGTCGCCAGGCTCGCCACTTTGCCATGCACGTAACATTGCATCAACATCGCCGTTAAAGCGTTCTGCTAGTGCTTCCCAACGGGAATCTAGTGTGTTAAAGGAAGTATCCAAAGCTTCAAGAGCATCAGTTATTAATTCTGCGGCTTCGGCTATAGCATCGGAAATGGCTTCGATTTCGTCGCTGAAACCGTCATCAAATAAATCCCACAAATCTTCGCCAGATGCTGGAAGGTCTAATCCTTCGGGCCCTGTTATGCTACTTAAAAAGTCTGGAACTCTTGGGAATGGGTCGATGTTGTTTGCGATATGTGTTGCCATGTGTTCAACAAACAAATTTTGCAAATCGTCTAATGCTTCATCTTCAATCTCGTTTACCATATCTTGTATACGTTGTGGGTCGATTGCTATACCGCCGTTGTCGTCTAGCCAATCTTCGTCAAGAGCATCGACAATTATTGAGCCTATTCCCTCGCGCAATTCTCTAAAGTGTGCACCTGCAAATCTATCGCCTAAAAAGTTACCTATATTGTTTTCAATAAACTCTTCTTGCCCTGATGCAGACGTATCTGTTTGAATACCTCTAGCTACGGCATCAGACCAGGCTTGCGATAATTGAGTAAGTGCTTGGGTCATCAGATTTCTTAATCCGCCGCCCATTGTATTTTCGTCAGGTCCAACAAAAGATTGCAGTGCCAACATTTCATTTTGCCAGTTTAGAACGGCGTTCAAGTAATCCCTTAAACTTTCTATATCGGCTCTTGCATCGTTGAGGGTGTCAATTTGTTCTTGGTTGCCAGATTGAGAAGCAAAAATATCTGCCAAAAGGCGCATATCTCCGCTTAAACCTCTGCCAACACCGCCGCCGCCAAGGCTACCGTCAATCAGTCTGCGAGTATTAAACTCAACTCTGTTGCGGGTAGCATCGATTTCGTCAAGCAGTTGGTTAATTTCGGCTTGAATGCGTGTGCGGTCGGATTGCGACCATGTAGCCTCATTCTCTAAATCGTGGGCGTTTGTATCGTTGGCGGCTTGTACTACAAGCTCACGTACACGTGTTACCATTTCGTTAATGGTGGACATTGCACCCTCGGCAGTCTG
>WRKK01000224.1 GCA_009782245.1 Defluviitaleaceae bacterium
TTATCTTTCGCCAAAAGTCGGTAAACTATCGCCTGGTTTTCGTCCGACAAATTGAGCAGTGCGTAAATTAAATCCACTTCGCTTGCGGAGTTTAGCAGCTGCTTTAATTCGTTCATATCCTTGGTTTGCAGATATTCTAAAATATTTTCGTGTAGCGTTGCTTGCATTTTTCCACCTCTCTTCCGTTGATATATTTCAGTTTAGCACATTGCGTGCGGCTGGTCAAATTTTTTTGCATTTTTGGGATTTTTATAATATACTTGTAAGCAAAGGAGATGATTGTATTTTTACCAGTAAATCACTGCATTTTGAGTATGCGAGATATGACGAAACCGACGAGCCAAATTTGGCGTTAAAGAACATCGACGTTGAGATAGGACAAAAGGAATTTGTGGCAATTTTGGGCTGCAACGGCTCTGGGAAATCGACGTTGGCGAAACATTTGAACGCCCTATTAGTGCCGACAAGCGGAACGCTGTGGGTAAAGGGATTGGATTCCAAAGAGCCGAAGAACGTTTGGGAGATTCGCAGTTTGGCTGGAATGGTGTTTCAGAACCCAGATAATCAGCTAGTTGCGACAATAGTTGAAGAGGACGTTGCGTTTGGGCCAGAAAATTTGAGCATTCCGCCAGCGGAGATTCGGCGGCGAGTGGATTCGGCGTTGGCGAGCGTGGGAATGACGGAATTTGCGAAAGCGGGCCCACATTTGCTTTCAGGCGGACAAAAGCAGCGAGTAGCAATCGCAGGAATTTTAGCAATGCAGCCAGATTGCATTATTTTGGACGAGCCGACCGCAATGTTGGACCCACTGGGCAGGCGAGAGGTTTTGAAGACGGTGCTAACATTGAATCGAGATTTTGGGATAACTGTGATTTTGATAACGCATTTCATGGAAGAGGCGGCACAAGCGGACAGAATAATAGTAATGGACAGCGGCAACATAGCAATGGACGGCACTCCAGCGGAGATTTTTCGCAACGTCGAGGAATTGCACGCATTAAGTTTGGATGTTCCGCCAGTTGCGGCGTTGGCGTATGAACTTCGCAAAAAAAACGCCGATATTCCGCAGGATATATTGACAAATGACGATTTTATGGATTATTTTGCAGATAAAATGTTGACAATTTTGGAAAATCCAACAAATCCAATAAATTCAACAAATTCAGCGCGTTTAGCAAATAAATTAGAAAACGCAGCAACAGAGCCAATCATACAAATAAAAGATTTATCGCATATTTACAGCCCAAACACGGCATTTTCGCGCACAGCATTGGATAAGGTTAATTTTTCGGTATATTCTGGCGAGTTTATCGGCATAATAGGACATACAGGTTCGGGCAAAAGCACGTTAATACAGCATTTGAACGCCCTGTTAAAGCCAACGACAGGCGAAATTTTGCTTAATGGTGCAAACATTCATTCGGATAAATCCAAGTTAAAATCGATACGGCAAAAAGTGGGATTGGTGTTTCAATATCCAGAGCATCAGCTGTTTGAAGTGAGCGTTTACAAAGATGTAGCGTTTGGTCCAACAAACATGGGGCTTTCCGCCGAGGAGATTGACAACCGAGTAAAAGAAGCGTTGAATCTGGTGGGAATAACGGCGGATTTATACGAAAAATCGCCATTCGAGCTATCTGGTGGGCAAAAGCGGCGAGTGGCAATCGCAGGAGTTTTGGCAATGCACCCAGATATACTAATTCTGGACGAGCCAACCGCAGGATTAGATCCAGCGGGCAAAAACGCCATTTTGGAGCAAATATCCAAAATGCACAATGCAATCAACAACACGGTAATTTTGGTATCGCACAACATGGACGATGTTTCAAGGTTATCCGACAGAATCATAGTAATGGACGGCGGCAAAATAATGCTAACAGGCACACCGCAAGAGGTTTTCAGCAATCCTGAGCAGCTAGAGGAAGTTGGGCTTGCCGCGCCGCCGATTGCTGTGCTTATGGATAGGTTGCGGAAAAGTGGAATTGATGTTCCGCAGGGGGTTTTTACTGTGGAAAGGGCTGTTGGGGTTTTGGGGAATTTTGATTGACAAATTGCAAAAAACGTGGTAAAATCTGATTAAAATCTAATCAAAACCTAGCAAGTTTGGTAAGAAAGGTGGTTGAATGGTGGCAATAGCACATACCAACAAAGATATAATTTCCAAAACATTAGGCCAGCATTATAAAAACAAGTCGTTCAGAGTTTACGGCTTAGATGTCCCCAAAATAAAGCAAGTTTTGCCAACGGATTATCCCGTTGTCGCCGCAGAATACCGTGGCGACGGTGCTTTCTTGCTAGAAGATAACTCGCTGCTGCTGCAAGAATTTGAGTCATGGCTATCGTTCCAAAATTTCCTCAAATATTTACAATATGTTTTGGCACTATTAAAAGTGCTTGCAGACGAGGGGATAAAGGTAACAAACATTATAATTGCGGTTATTTACACGGGAGATATTTTGGCTGCTCCTGCGGTGTACGATTTAGGTGCGGTACGCATTACAGTAAAGCAAGTTTTTTTGTCCAAGTTTGATACGTCCCAGCTTTTCGCCGAAATAAGAGACAAAATAAGGCAAGGAGAGCCGCTTACAGACGAAGATGTTATGAGGTTTATAATTTTACCGCTAACCGAGCCTGTTAAAGAGAAAAAGCAAGATGTTATACAGGCAGCGATAGAACTTTTGGACGAATTAGACGATGAAGAACAACTAAAATTTATAGCGGCGGGGATTCTTACAGCTACGGATAAATTTATCAATGCCGAAAACGCCGCTAAATTGGGGAGGATGTTAAGAATGACGAAAGTAGGACGGATATTTGAAGAGGAAAAACTCGCCGCTTTGGCGGAGAATACTCGGCTGGTAACTAAGCAAGTAACTAAGCAAGTAACCAGGCAAGTAAAAGCGGAGACAACCAAGGAAGTAACTGAAAAAGTAACACAAAAAGTAACACAAAAAGTAACACAAAAAGTAACCAAGGAAGTAAAAGCACAAACAGCCAAAGAAACAGCCAAACAAATGGGAACCCAATTCGCCAAATTTTTATTAAGCAGGGGCGAAGATTTAGAAACAATTATGCAGCAAACGCAACTATCCCAAAAAGAAATAACCGAACTACAAAACGCTTTAGCAACGTAAATCGCTATTTTCCACGGATAAACTTTTTACACTAGCAACCAATTTAGCTTACTACACCCAAACAACATAAAACCAGACGGATATAGCAATAAAAAAGCGGACGGGCATTTGCTTGTCCGCCGCTTTTTGTTAAGCCGAATTTATCACCTTTTCAATCCACACTACCTAACCAATTCCAACAGTTCCTCTTTAGAAACTGCACCAACAACCCGTTTGTAAAATTCGCCATTCTTAAAAGATATAACGTTGGGGATACTCATTACTTGAAAAGCGGTCGCCAACTCTTGATTTTCGTCAACATTTACCTGGCAGACCAAAATAGAATCGCCGTGTTCTTCGGCTATCTCGTGCAAAGTTGGCACAATTCTTTTGCATGGGTTGCACCAATCTGCGTAAAAATCCACTAAAACGGGCACATTACTGCCGCTAATTATTTCGTCAAAATTATTTGATGTAAGTTTTGTAAGCATAAAATCAACCTCCAAGGTTTGTAAAAATTATTGTGAAAATCATTATACAACAGCGAAAAATTTTTGTCAAATATTTTTGCGGTGCTAAAATAAAAAACATCAATGCCCTGGTGCATCGTGGTGCAAATACGCCATATCAACAATATCCTGAATCAAATACATTCGCTTGTCCAGCTCGGATATTTTGTTGGCACAGTCAATCAACTCTTGCGAGAGATGCTCGGGCATTTTATCTTTATATTTGTAACGCACTTTATGCTCCAGCGATGCCCAAAAATCCATTGCTTGCGTGCGAATTTGTATCTCCACGGGCAACATAATGGTTTTATCCGTTAAATATACGGGAACATCTACTATTAAGTGGTAACTGCGATAACCGCTGGGTTTTGGGTAAGTTACGTAATCTTTTTCGCTGCGGACGGATATATCGGGTTGCCGCTTGATGACCGCCGCAATGTATGTAATATCCTTTGCGTAGGAGCAAATGCACCGCAAGCCCGCAATATCGGTTAAATAATTTGTTACGCTGTCGGCTGTTATGGGAAGTTTTTGGCGGTGCAATTTTTCTGCGATACTTTCGGGCGATTTCACCCTGTGCTTTATATGTTCAATCGGATTCGATGCCTGAAAATGCGAAAAATCCTCTAAAAGTATATCTATCCGTGTGGAAATATTTTTTAATGCACACTGATACAAAATCAACAATTCTTTCAATTTTACGAACTCTTCTGCCGAAAATAGCACCTAAAATCCCCCCTTAGCCTAAAATTCCTGGGCATTGCCCAAAATTGCTTGTTTTGACTTAATTTTTGACTTAATTTCCGACTTAACTTTTTACCAAGCTATATATTGTGCGGCAAAATTATTGTTAGCACCGCGCCGTTTTCGTCATTAGCGGCTTGTGCTGTGCCTTTGTGCTGCTCGGCGATGGTACGCACAACCGACAAGCCAATTCCCGTAAGACCATTTTTCCCCTTAAAAAAACGCTCAAACACTTGCGGCAAAAATTCCTCTTCAAAACCTGGTCCGTTATCGGCGACAGTTATGATAACTTTGTCGTTAGTCAGCTTGCAATCTATCGTAATAAGGCTTTCGGCAAAACGGATTGCATTAGAAATAAGGTTGTCAATCGCCCTGCCCATGTAGGAAACCGCACAGTTAATAACGATTGGCTCTTTTAGTTCGGCTGTTTCGTTGAAGATAATTTCAACATTTTTCACTTCTGCAAGCGGACGCTGCAAGCAAATGCGTTCCTGGATAAGTGCCCGCAAGTCGGTACGCTCCAGCGGCGGCAAAGTTAGGTTGTCTATACGAGATATATACAAAATGTCGTCAACCATACCCGCCAGCCGTTTAGAGGCATCTAAAATAGTTTGGCTGGCTTTTTCGGGTTCCATAATGCCGTATTTTATGCCCTCGGCGTAACTATTTATTGTCATTAGCGGCGTTCGCAGTTCATGGGACGCATTTTGGAAGAAGACTTTTTGGTCGTTATCATATTTTGCCAACTGGCGTGCCGTGTGGTTTAGGCTTTCGTTAAGAGCCTCAAATTCGGAGTTTGTGAACGATTTTGGGTTGGGCGTAAAATCGCCGTTGCCGATACGTTTCGCAAAATCTTGCAAAGTACGCAACGGTTTCGCCAGCGATCCCGACAAAAATCCCGTAACGATAATGGCAAAAAACCAGATAAACAGGGCAAGATACAGCAGCAAGGCGTTTATTATGCTAGTAAACCGCTGAAAATCGGTAACATCGACATAAAAAATAGTATAAGCGCCGTCCTGTTCGCTGGAAGATGCGGACGTTACAAAATATGTGCTATCTTGGTTGCGTAGCCGCATATTGTAAAACGAGCCTGGCGTTAAGCCGTTTTGTTGCATTATTGCCAAAATATGCCCCGATAAATCGGAATCGTTTGGGCTAATTGGGCGATAAGTGGAATCTACATTAAATGTACCCAAATTTGTCCGCAAAAAGTTTTGCGGACTGCCCACAATCATTAGCGGCGGCCTATCGATGTTGGGGTTCATAATGTGGTAATTTCCAGCCCTAGCCTCGTTTAGCACATAAACGGCGTTGCTGCGGATATATTGGTCAAGTGCAATGCTTAACGCCCCCCAAATTAACGCAAACGACAAAAACAAGACAATAGAAAATGCCGCCAAAATGCTTAATCTTAAATTTTTTCTTATGATTTTAATTGGTTTCATGGTTATATCCTTTTTGTATTTTTTAGGGTTGCTCTGTGTTTTGGGCTTGCAGGTCAAATTCTTGTTGCATTGCTTCCCGTTCGTATGCGATACGCCTAAACAGTGCTTTTGTGCGTAAAACTAAGGTCATTGGGCTAATCGGCTTGGTAAAAAAATCATCGCAACCTAAATCCAATCCCGTTTGATAATCCAAATCGCTATCACGAGCGGTTAGCAGAAATATTGGCACATGGCTTATGTCTCGCAAAATTTTGCAACAGGTAAACCCATTAGAGCCGGGCATCATAACATCTAAAATAACCAAATCGGCGTGTTTTTCGTGAAAGGCGGCAAGCAAGCTGTCGCCGTTTTCAAACGTAAGCACGTTGTAGCCCGAGTTTTCCAAAAATTTTTGTATGGCCTCGCGTATATCTTTTTCGTCGTCTGCAATATAAATTGTTTTTTGCATAAAAAAACCTCCAATATTTATATTATGACTTAAAATTTTGGATTTGTCAATCAAAAAATTTGTCTAACTTTCATTCATTTTCTTTCACAACAATACTTTCAATCACATACTTAGGGCGCGCCTTGGTTTCCAGGTAAATTTTGCCGATATATTCGCCAATTATGCCAATCGCCAGCAACTGCAAGCCGCCAATCGCCCAAATAGAAACAATTATGCTTGCCCAGCCTTGCACCGTGCCGCCCATTATATAATCCACAATAAAGTAAATCATAATAATAAAACTAGCCAAAAACGACAAAAAGCCAACCACGGTAATCAGCCGTATAGGGCGAATTGACAGCGAAGTTACGCCCTCAACGGCGAACATCAGCATTTTGCTAAGCGGATATTTTGTTTCGCCAGCAAACCGCTCGGCGCGCTCGTATGTAACGGTTGTGCTGGGATAGCCAATCATCGGCACAACTCCACGTAAAAATAAATTTACCTCGTGAAATTCTGCCAAAGCCGCCAACGCTCGCTGGCTCATTAGCCGATAATCGGCGTGATTAAAAACAATATCAACGCCCATTATTCCCATTATTTTGTAGAAACTTTCGGCGCTAAATCGCTTAAAAAATGTGTCTGTTGTGCGTTTGCTGCGAACGCCGTAAACTACGTCAAAACCCTCGTTGAATTTTGCCCACATTTCGTCAACGGCGTTTATGTCGT
>WRKK01000225.1 GCA_009782245.1 Defluviitaleaceae bacterium
CGGTCGCCCCTACAGGGACGCATATTGTAGGGGCGACCGTCCTCGGTCGCCCGTTGCCCGCCTGTCGGCGGACAGGTAAAACCCCCAACACCAACAACAACGCCCCGCACGACAACGCCCCCCGTTGGTTGGGGACAAAACAATCGCCCGTTTGCCCTTTCTAAATTATGCGTTTGCCGAAAATGTAGGGGCGAAACCCGTCCGCCGTAAGGGTGGCATTTCGCAGTGGGTTTCACAACGCCAACGGCACCCCCCGTTGGTTGGGAGCAAAACGGGCGGAATGGTTGGGGAAAAACGGGCGGAATGGTTGGGGAAAAACGGGCGACCGAGGACGGTCGCCCCTACAATATGCGTCCCCGTTCGCCCGTTTTCCCATTTCGGGTTTTCCCATTTCGAATATACGCAGGGGACGGTCGCCCCCATAGCAACGTTAATAAGGCAACCCAAAAAATTCCTGTCTATCCTGCAATTTGCCGCCGTCCGCCGAGTAACTTGGCACTATTTGTACGCCCTTAACCTTAAACGCATAATTATTGGCTTGCTTTAACTGGGCGGCATATTTTCCCGTTTTTAGGGCTTGTTTTAGTTGGGCGGCATCTAAAATATCGGCTAGTGCATCGGCTAAATTGTCCGCATTTTCAACGTTTACACGCTCGTTGAAGATAATGTTGTACATTTTTTCGTTAAATTTTAAGATGTCCAAGCCAATGTCAACCGCAAAAAACATTGCTTGAATACACAAATCTGTGTGGTACATTCCCGAATAATTTTTCGGGCGTTCGTATATTTCGCAGGGCTGCCAAACTATTTCTAAATTGGGGTTATCGGGCAAAATTCCCAGCAAATTATTGTGCCCCTTAAAACAATACGGACAGTTGTAATCAAAAAATATTTCTAGCTTTTTCATAAAAATCCTCCTAAAATACTAAAATTAAAGTGGTGTGATAAAAATATTATAGCAAATTTATTTGTGCAAATCAAGGTTGAACACCGCTCGCTTTTTGTGCTATAATGTAAATGGAAGTTCGGAAACCGCACAAATCTAACTAAAAAGGGGAAAACTTTGGACACAAAAAAAATATCCGTAATAATACCAATATTTAATGTGGAGCAGCATATAAAAAAAGTTGCCGAAAGTCTTAAACAGCAGTATTTTACTGGTCTGGAAATAATTTTAGTGGACGATGGCAGCACGGATAAATCCATTGAAACGGCTACAAAAATATTACACGGCTTGGACGTTACGGTGCTTACGCAAAAAAACACGGGCCCAGGCGGCGCGCGCAATAACGGAATTAAAGCGGCAAACGGCGAATATCTCATGTTTATTGATAGCGACGACTTTATTTTGGATAACGCACTATCCAACATTATCCACTTGATAAAAACCCAAAACCCTGATATAATATTTGGGCGATATTTACGCTGGATTTCCGATACTGGCTTGATTTTGGATAAAACGGATAAATTAGACGAAAATATGAACGAAAACGAAACAGAAACGGAAACGGAAACGGAAAAATCCCACAAAAACGCCGCAATCACGATAGAGCATATACTAACTGTGTTCCCCGAACTTTCGTGGAATTCCGCTTGGCGATACATCTGCAAACGCAGTTTTATACTGCAAAATAACCTTTTTTTCAACGATACAATGTACTGCGAAGATATGAAATGGGTGCTAGAATTATTAGCCGCCGCCGAACAAAAAAAGGCGAAATTTGCCTTTTTGCAACAGCCTTTTTACGTCTACAACTACCGCCGCCCAGATTCCATTATGAACGCACACTCGCCAAAACGCTTGCTAGACCTTAACATCATAATGGCAGAATTTTTGCAGATACACCAAAACCGCCCAGCCATCTGCCGAGAACTTGTTTGGCAATCATTTTACTACATAAACGAATATTGCCAGTTTAGCAAGCCAGAACGCCAACAAATTTACGACCACTATAAAAAAGTTTTGCCCTTGTATAAATTGTCAAAAAGCCCGTTTTACAGCCTTGTTGGCAGGTTAAACACGCCGTTTTTGTTTTATGTGCTGTCGTGGGTGTTGTCAACCATAAAAAATGCCCGCCGTGCGGTATTATACCGAGGTAAAAAAAATGATTGAAATGATGGAAATGATTGATGTGATTAGCGTGATAGTTCCCGTGTATAACGCCGAAAAACACCTTGAAAACTGCATTTGCAGCATTGTAAACCAAACTTACAAAAATTTGGAAATTATACTTGTAAACGACGGCTCGGCGGACGACAGCGGAAAAATTTGCGATAACTTCGCAAAAATAGACAGCCGCATAAAAGTTATTCACAAAGAAAACGGCGGCGTAAGTTCCGCCAGAAACAAGGGAATAGATGCGGCAACGGGCGATTGGCTAGGTTTTGTGGATTCGGACGATATTATAGACAGCACAATGTACGAAACGCTACTAAACGCCGCCGTTGCGGGAAAAACCAAACTTTCCATATGCGGTTTTGTCCGCAGTTTTGATAGCGGTTACAAAGAAGTCCGCACCTGCCCAGAAATTCCGCCAATAATAACTTGCAAGCAAGCACTAACCTACATCATCAGCGACCGCTATTTTGAGGGATTTATGTGCAATAAATTGTTCCACAAAACTTTGTTTACTGAATTTACTGAACAAAACAAGCCCAAAAACAGGCTTGCTACCGATTTGCACGTTTGCGAAGATTTGTTACTTATTATACAAATTATCTTGCAAATGGCGGAAAAATCCGAAAAAAGCGAAGAAAACGAAAAAAGCGAAAAAAACAAAATAAGTTACACGCCGCAAGCCTTGTATGATTACATTGTGCGGACAGAAAGCGCGGTAAACTCTATCAGCGAAAAACGCCTAACGGACATAACCGCCCGAGAACGCATTATCACGCTACTTTCGCAATATTCGGCAAAATTAGGGCAATCAGCAAAATCCCGTTATACAGATGCAATTATCGGCATTATGTATTTGGCGGTTTGTAGCGAAAATCACGAAAACTACGATTATTTGCCAGCATTACGCAAAAAAGCCCGCAAATATCTACATATATACCTATTCGCAACAGATATAGCCCTCCGCATGAAAATACGCAACTTAACTATTTTGCTTGCACCAAAACTAAGTTACAAACTTTGGCAAACGGCAAAAAAATATTTTAACATAACGTGGTACAAAGAACTGAAAAATCAAAAAAAGGCTGAAAAAGGCTGAAACAGTACCACACGAAAGGGAAAAAAATGGTTACAACGCAAAAAAACACTAGAAACGGTTTAGTTTCGCAGATAAAATTGCGCATAGAGACTTACAACTTTTTATTTGTGGAACTTGTAAAACGTGATTTCAAGAAAAAATATAAGCGGACAAGTTTGGGCATTTTATGGAGTTTGCTTAGTCCGCTGTTGCACCTGTTGGTTATGATGTTGGTTTTTACGCAATTTTTTGGCAGAGATACGCCGCACTTTTTAATACACGTTTTTTCTGGGCTAAAAGTGTTCCAATATTTTACAGAATCCACCAACGGCGGTATGTCTTCGCTGGTTAGCAACGCTGGCATAATATCCAAAATACGAGCGCCAAAATATTTGTTTTTGCTGTCCAAAAATGTCTCCAGCTTTGTAAGTTTTATTTTGACGATGTGTATATTTTTTATTTTTGTTGCAATAGACGGTATTCCGTTTAGCCCACGGTTTTTTTTGCTGATTTATCCTGTAATAACGCTAACTTTGTTTAATATCGGCGTTGGGCTGATACTTTCGGCAATGTTTGTATTTTTTAAGGATATTCAGTATTTGTACGAAATTTTTACACGGCTGGTAATGTTTATGTCGGCTATATTTTGGCCTGTTGAAAGCCTTTCGCCCAGAATGCAGCAGTTGTTTTTGCTAAATCCAATATTTACGCATATTCATTATTTTAGGCTGGTGGTAATTCATGGGCTAACGCCGTCAATCAATGTACATTTGATTATGCTGATTTATCCTACAGTTGCGTTGCTGTTAGGCGGCTATGTTTACAAAAAATACAGCGATCGGTTTATTTATCATATGTAGGAGGTGCGAATTTGGCTGTTATTTTAGATGCAAAAAATATTTCTATCCGCTACATGATAGGCGATTACAGGGATCTTGGTATTAAAGATTACGTTATCCAAAAATTGCGCGGCGAGTATAAAATGCAGGAATTTTGGGCGGTGCGCAATGTAAGTTTTCAGTTAAACGACGGCGATTTTTTGGGGATAATTGGCAAAAATGGCGCGGGAAAATCCACACTATTAAAGGCGGTGGCTGGCATAATGCAACCCACCGAGGGCTCTTTGGCGGTAAAAAAGCAAATTACCGCATTGTTAGAACTAGGCACGGGCTTTGACGGCGATATGACCGTTCGTGAAAATATATTTTTGCGTGGTGCAATTTTGGGCTACACACGGGCATTTATGAACGTGGCGTACGGCGGCATTGTTGCCTTTTCCGAACTAGAAGAATTTGTCGACCGTCCGCTAAAGCACTTGTCTTCTGGCATGAAAGGGCGGCTGGCTTTTTCTGTTGCTTGCCTTGTAAAGCCCGAAATTTTAATATTAGACGAAGTTTTAGCCGCTGGCGATGCCTCGTTCAAAAAAAAGAGCGAGGCAAAAATGATGGAGATTCTCAACTCGGGTGTGTCAACCATTTTTGTATCGCATTCGCTGGCATCTGTTAAAAGTATGTGCAACAAGGTTTTGTGGTTGCACAAAGGCCAGCAAATGGCGTTTGGCGAAACCGCCGAAATTTGCGATATGTACACAAAATTTATAGACGAGGGAAATTAAAGAGGGAAATTAAAAAGGAGACAAAATGGAACGAGTTATAACATACGGCACGTACGATTTACTGCATTACGGGCATATTCACTTATTGCGGCGCGCGCGGGCTTTGGGCGATTATTTAGTCGTGGCGTTGTCAACCGACGAATTTAACAAGGTTGAAAAAAACAAAATTTGCTATTTTTCCTACGAACAGCGAAAACTACTGCTAGAATCCATAAGATACGTAGATTTGGTTGTGCCAGAAACTTGTTGGGAGCAAAAAATAACCGACATAAAAAAATACGAAATTACAACCTTTACAATGGGCGATGACTGGGTTGGTAAATTTGACTTCCTGCAAGAACACGGCTGCAAAGTAGAATACTTGCCCCGCACACCAGAAATATCTAGCACACAAATAAAACATGATTTTGGCGAAAATAACAATTAGCAAAACATTAAAACCGTGGGCGCTGCCCACACCCGCAAGGGGCGCTGCCCCTTGACCCCGCAAGGAGCGCGCCCCTTGACCCGCTAAAATTTTAATGGTTTTTGGTGGTAAGTTTATGATGTAGTGGTTAAGTTTGTAGCGGTTTTTTCGTAGGGGCAAGATAATATTTTGACGGACGGGTAGGCGGGACGGTCGCCCGTCCGCCCATTCCGATGTCGCCCGTCGGCAAGCAGCCCAAATTTTTAATATTTTTGTATCAAATTAACGCAAGTTGTGCTATACTATAAAAAACGAAATTTTCGCAAAAATTTTAAGGCTTTAAGGAGGAAAAACCATGAAAAAATTGCAATTTTTGGTAGTTTTGGCGGGATTGTTGTTGCTGGCGGCTTGTGGGCAAACAGCGGCAGACGAACCGCCAACAAGCATTGCTGATATTGCTGGCAATGTGCTGGCTACCACAACACCCGCCCCGCCCGTAGAGGTTGACGTTTTTGAACATTCGTTCCCTGTGGTTCGCATTGAAACTGGCGGGTTAGGCGGACAAATTGAACGCAACACGTGGACAGATGCCGAAATTACCGTAACTAGCGATGTAGCAGGTTACAATTTTGAAGATGCCGCAGGTCGCATAAGAGGGCGCGGAAATAGTACATGGTGGCTTTTTTTGGATTCCAAGCTGCCGTACCGCATACGGTTTGACGTTGCCCAGCCAATGTTAGGCTCGGAGCACGCCGCCCGTGATTGGAATTTTATAGCAAGCCAATCGGACAAATCGCTTATGCGGCATTACAGCGCCTATCATTTTAGCAGATTGATGGGTACAATGTATTATTCGCCGTTTGCGCGGTTTGTGCATTTGTACTTAGACGACAATTATATGGGCGTTTATATGCTAACCGACCAAATTGAGCAGGGTCCAGGGCGCGTGGAACTAGACCATAGCGAAAACCCCGCCGAAACGGGCTTTTTAATCGAACTAAATATGCGAGTAGCCGAAGACGAAGATGCTGTTGAAAACGAAGATTTTATTGAAGTAAACGGGCTGCTCCACGAGTTCCGTTTTCCAAGCGGAAATTTAATGACACCCGCCCACATTGACTACATAACCGACTTTTTAACGCACATCGACACAATGATAATGACGGAAGACGAAAATATTTTTAATTACATTGATTTAGCCTCGTTTGTGGATTTTTACATTATCCGAGAACTGTACAAATGCCAAGATGTCGGGCGTTTTAGCGTATTTATGCAGCTGCGCGGCGTTGGCGATGACCGCCGCCTGGAAATGGGTCCAGTTTGGGATTTTGACCTTTCGGCTGGCAACGCTTACTACCAAGGGCAACCTGGTCATTCGTTGGACGGAATAACCCACCCATACGGCTACAGACCCGAGGGCGTGTGGACAGCGGAAGAAAACCGCTGGTATCGCTATCTGATGCGTCAGCCAATTTTCTTCGATGCCGTTTTGGAACGCTGGGCAGAAGTACGTGAAAACCAGTTTCCTGCACTAATCGACCACATTAACCATACCGCACAAACGTATCAGCAAGATTTTGAACGCAATTTTATGGTATGGCCAATTTTAGGGCAATATGTATGGCCAAACCCGCCCGAAGTTGTGCAAATAGCGACTTTTATGGGGCAGGTTGATTATCTGACGAACTTTCTGACAACACGTGCCACTTGGCTGGAGGAGAATTTTTGGCGGTAATTAAAGAAAGGCAAAACCGTGGGGCTCTGCCCCCCGCCTGCCGGCGGGCAGGCACACCCCGCAAGGAGCGCGCCCCTTGACCCGCTAAATT
>WRKK01000226.1 GCA_009782245.1 Defluviitaleaceae bacterium
CGCGCCGCCGAAATTTTGGAATATTTACGCCAACCCTACGATTTGCAAAAATTCTTCGGCGATACAACCTTGTTTGGCTGCGATTTATACGCCAACAACGCAATTTTAGCCGATAAAGCACGGCATTATTTTGAAGAACTAAATAGTGCCAAAGGTGCGGTAAAACGCACTATTGACAAATATTGGGGGAATTATGGCATTAAATAAATTTCACGCAATAATTTTGGGTAAATTTTTTGCGTTGCAGGGGTTTCATTTTGAAACCCCTGCTTTAATCCAAAGGGGTTGACAAACGGGCGAACGACCCGTCTGCCCATTCCGATATTTCTACAACTGAACCACAGGCAAAACAGGCAACCGCAAAGATACTATCATCAACTTACCACTAAAATCCATTAAGAAATTTTAGCGGGTCAAGGGGCGCACTCCTTGCGGGGTGTGGGGCAGAGCCCCACGGTTTTGAAGTTTTTTGAAAGAAAAGGAGACATTTATGAGATTTTTTAACGGCAAGCAAATAGAACTTTTAGCACCCGCTGGCAATATGGCGATATTTACGCAACTTTTGAACACAAATTGCGATGCTTTTTATTTGGGCGGAAAAGGCTTGAATATGCGTCTGCACAGAAAAGATTTCAACTTTAGCGATGACGAACTGATAAAAGTGGTGCAAATGGCAAACGAGGTTGACAAAAAAATATTCGTTACCGTCAACAGCTTGCACGACAAAAACGAAGTAGCACAAGCCGAAAAATATTTGCAGTTTTTGGCAGAAAAAGTACAGCCACACGCAATTATTATACAAGATTTCGGCATTTTGGAGCAAGCACACAACTTGGGGCTAGAGGTTCACGCATCGGTTATGGCGAATGTGCATAATTTGGCAAGCATTAACAGGCTCTACAAACTGGGCGTTTCGCGGGTTGTACTGCCCCGCGAACTTCCCATAAGCTACGTAAAAAGCCTTGCAAACACAACGCCAATGCAATTTGAATATTTTGTACACGGAGATATGTGCATAGCACACGGCGGACAATGCTTGTATTCTGGCATTTTGCTCGGCAAAAGTTCCAACCGTGGCCGCTGCATGAAACCCTGCCGCTGGAACTACAAAATACAGGCAAACGGCAAAACACACGAAACTTTCTACCCAATGGCGGTAAAAGATATGTATATGTACGAACATATCCCAGAAATGATACATAGCGGGATTGTGGCGTTTAAGATAGAGGGCAGAATGCGCGATGCGGAATATTTGTCAACCATAATTAACGCATACGGCGATGCTATTGATAATTATATTGCCGACCCCCTAGCCTTTAACCGCAAAAAAGACAGCACCGCCCTTTTTGAGAACCGCAAAAGGGATTTTTCAACGGCGTACGCACTCGGCGTGCCTGGACTTTCCAACATAAACAGGCGTTGGGAGGGCACGGGCAAATTTTACAGCACAGGCAAGCCGTTCAGTCTAGCCACCGAAGAACACAGCATAACCGCCAATCGCACCGCACAAATAAAAGAATATTTGTGCAGTTTACAATCCCAAAAATCGCAAAAATCGCAAAAATCCCATAAAATAGAACAGGCGAAAACTAGCAACAGCGGCAAATTAAAAATCAGCGTAAAAGTAAACGACCTTGAATCTGCAAAAGCAGCATTGGCAAGCGGTGCAGACAGAGTTTTTATTTCTGGCGATACATTTTTACCGTCAAAGCCGCCCACAATCGCCGAATTAGACCAATTATTTGCCGAAAACAGCGAAAACTTTCAAAAAATCTACCTATCAACCCCCAGAATGATGTTTGACATTGATTTTGACGAGTATTCTCATTTTATCGCTAAAAATCCGCAATTTACCAACTTTTTATGCACTAACATCGGCACGTTGGAATTTTTCTCGGAAAAGGGCAAACGCAACCTTATCGGCGATTATCCGCTAAATATTTACAACAGGCAATCGGCAGAATTTTTCTTGGAAAAGGCGGCAACACAGCACAATTTGGCAGAGTTCACAATATCGCCAGAGGCACAACTGGAAGACGTGGCGGACATGATAATCACGCACGGCGAAAAAGCCAACTTAATAGTGCAAGGTTCGCCCGTTGTTATGTATTTTGAACATGATTTTTACCAAAATTTGGACGACCCAAGTTACAACGGCAAAATTTTGCTGGTTGACGATGCGGGTTTTTCGCACCCAATTTTCAAGGACAAAAAAGGCAGAAACCACATGACACTATACAAAGATTTGTGCCTGTTGCCAATATTAGGCGAACTGGCTAACATTGGGATGCACAACATAACAATAGAGGCCGCCCACTTGCCGCCGCCGCAAATAGTCCAGTTATGCAGCACCTACCAGCAAGCCGCCACCGATTTGGCTTTATGCCAGAGATTATTTGAAAATTTGCGGGAAAATAATGATTATAGTTTTGGTGGTTTGGGGTTTAGTGTTGGGGAGTGAAGTTAAGGCGGTTTATAGGCACTTTATAATAAACGGGCGACACCGAGATAGTCGCCCGTTTTCCGTTCCGATTTAGTCTAAGTATGCACAGGGGACGGAGTAGGCGGAATCTTAAACGGCTTATTTTGAATACGAAAAATTTTCGTATCAGAATGTATATGCAGTTTGGATAAAATATCCATGCCGACAACGCCGTGCAAATAATAGTTTGTCCATTCCAAAACATGGACGTTAAAATTCGTAAATGCAACCTCTCCGCCAAGTTCTAATCTTGCAATTTTTGTCATGTCAAAATAAGCAGGGCCCGTGCCTGTCATGTATGGGCTACTATCTTTTGTTATATTTGTGTAGCCCAAGTCTTTAAGGAATTTTCGTGATATAGCTGTCCTCGTTGCCCCTGTATCAATCAGTAATATTACAGGAATTGGTTTGATTTTTTTATTCATTGGGTATAAATCAGCCTTAACTTTTAAGGTTTTGGAGTTAATTTGCCATGACAAAAATAAATCCAAGTTCATCCTCCTCCTTTACCATTTTGAACAAGCCCGCACTTTTTTTATAGAGTAAGGGCTCTAAAACTTCATGCCCCTCGTCTTCCGTGCCATAAACGCCATAAACCACACAGGTGTCAATATCCCCATTTTTCCATTCATGGTCGCAAATAATTACCCATTTATTGGGGTACATATCATACAAATCTTGAAATTTCACTCTTTCAGCAATATTTATCACTATAAGTTCCTCCTCGTCTTCTTGTTTTCCTGTTTCCTCTTCCTCCCTTACCGCTTTGGTCAACCCCGCAGGCTTTTCTTGCAGCACTTCCCTTAATGCAGCACGTCCCTCGTCTTGCGTATCATAAACGCCGTAAACAACACAAGTGTCAACTCGACCATTTTTCCATGTGTCATCGCCAGAGACTACCCATTTATTTGGGTAAATATCGTACAAATCTTGAAATTTCACTCTATCAGCAAGGTTTGCCGCACTACATTCCTCTTCCTCTTCCTCTTTTACCATTTGGAACAGTTTCGCATCTTTCTCACGCAAAACTTGCTCCAAAACTTCAAGTCCCTCTTCTTCCGTGTCATAAACGCCATGAACCGCACAAAAGTCAATTTTTCCATTGTACCAATCATAGTTGTAGATAACTATCCATTTATTTGGGTATGCACGGTACAAACTTTGGAATTTTACTGTTATAGTCAATTCTTCTTCATCGTCAAACTCCGCATCTTCTGGCTCAGCCATGAAAGTGAGGGTTTCCATTTCGTTCGCATTTATCATATAAATCCTCCTAAAAATTTGGGGAAAGCCCAAAAATCGAACTTTCCCCAAAATCAAATCTCAACCTACCTACGCAAATTAACCAATTCCTGCAAAAGCTCATCACTAGTAGTAATAACCCGTGAATTAGCCTGAAATCCCCGTTGCGTGGTTATCATATCCGTAAATTCACTCGATAAATCCACATTGGACATCTCCAGCGTGCCTGGCATCATATCGCCTACAAAGCCCACGCCGTCAAACCAGCCCGAGTTTGCCGTTGGCATCCATAAATTGTTGCCCATACGCTCCAAGCCGGCGGGGTTGAGGAATACCGCTAACGGTATCTGCCCCAGTGCCCGTTGCGCCCCGTTGGAAAACCGTCCCGTTATTATCCCGTCCGAGCCGAACGATATATCTTCCAATGTGCCTGGTGCGTTGCCGTCCATGAACAATAACTGCAAATTCGTGTTCATGCCGCTTTGTTGGCGGATTCCTGCTAAACTCCATGTGATTGTGCCAGAGTTGCCCGCTATATCTACATCGGGGGGTACGCCGATTACGGACGGCGGTAGTAGTGGGTTGCCGCCCGTGTTGAAGTTGATTCCTATCTGCGAACCTGTAACCGTATCGCCCATGCCAGCTGTGAAAATATCGTTTGGCACGGTTGCCAAGTCCATTACTGCGTCCCAACCTGGGAAAGTGGGTGCCATTGTGCCAATCCCCCGCAAAGTGCCGTTTGTGTTAAACTGGATAAATCCCATTGTGCCCTCGTCTGGGCCTATCGTGGTTTCTACTTGTATTGGGTTGCGGCGGTCGCCGTCTGGGAATATCGTTGACATTCCAGGCTCGCTCCCCACAAATTCAAACGTCCACACACCGCCGAGGTTGTCGCTTGGCGATTCAAACCAGCGGGGTGGCTCGTCCCAGTCCCCAGGTCGCAAAACGCTTGGGAAATCGGGCTCGTCCGCATCGGGCGAGGCGGGATCGGGTACACCTGCCTCGATTATTATCGGGCCAGGTGGCAAAAATCTAAAAATAACGTCCTGCACATACCTGTTACCAATGCTATCAAAAAACTCGACAGGGCGGCGCAATATGAAAGTGCCAGGCACATCAGGGTCTTCGTTCGCATCACGTATGTTAAGGTTGCCCATTACGTCAACCATGGTGGTGGGCGCGGGGTCCATAAACCGCATTTCTGGCGGGGTGCGTAGCGGCTGCACGCTGCCCTGCTGAATTATAAAATTACCTGGGTTGTTCGGGTCTTCTATGCTGTTCCAGCCCATAAGCTGCATTCCGCCAATAGAAAACGTGTCGCCGTTGTGCATAATATTGCCCGCACGGGTAAAAAATGTGCCGCTGGCATCGGACACAACGAAAAAGCCGTTGCCCTGAATGGTTAAATCCATGGGGCGGTCGGTGCGTTGCGCCGAGCCTTGTGTCATAATATTGTCAATACTGCCAATGCTAACGCCCAAGCCAACTTGCATGGGGTTCACGCCAGCCCGTCCCGTTTCGGGGTTGTCGGCACTTGCGCCCGAAACCATCTGGCTCATCGCATCGGCAAAGGTCATTCTGGACGATTTGAAACCAATCGTGTTGACGTTGGCGATATTGTTACCGATAACGTCCATTCTGCCTTGGTGCACCCGAAGTCCCGAAACTCCGGAGAACAATGATCTCATCATAATAGTTTCCTCCTAATTTCGGCTATCTCTTCAGATTAACCAATTCTTGTAAAAGTTCGTCGCCCGTTGTGATAACGCGCGAGTTGGCTTGAAAGCCCCGTTGCGTGGTTATCATATCGGTAAATTCGCCCGAAAGTTCCACATTGGACATTTCCAACGTGCCAGCCATGAGTTCGCCCGTTGCGCCCACGCCGTCAAAAGTGCCAGAGTTAGCGGACGGAATCCACAAATTATTGCCAACACGCTCTAGCCCAGCGGGGTTGAGGAATTGTGCCAGCGGGATTTGCCCCAGCGGCCGCATTTCGCCGTTGGAGTATCTGCCCATGATAATGCCGTCGCCGCCAATAGAAATATCTTCCAAAGTGCCAGGACGGTTGCCGTCAGCGAACAGTGCCTGAAAACTGGTGTTTTGTCCCATTTGTTGGCGCAGCCCGTCCACGTTAAAGCGGATAAAGCCCGAGTTAAAGGCGGGTGGCTCGTCCACAACGCCCTCTTCGCCGATAACCGACGGCGGCTCTAGTGCGGGAACTGTGAAGAACAGGGCAAACTCTAGCCGTGCAATGTCTTCAGTTGGCGGAGCATCGCCCACCCGAATCCCGTGAATCCGCCCGTTTGCTGGGCTAAAGTCTATCATCGCCGAGTTACCTGGTGCTACACCTGGCAAAATATCCTCGGGAACGCCGATTTGCAAGCCAACCAGCATACCACGGTCGCGGTCGCCCTCTGGGAAAATCATTGTTACATCGCTGGGTTCGTCGCCGTCGCCCATGGGTAAAAAGTTAAAAGTCCACGTGCTGGTTGTGTTGTCGGTCAGCGAGCCCTCTTCGTCTGGCGGGTGGAATGTGAACCGAACGTCCGCCGTAAAGCGGTTGCCGATACTGTCAAAAAATTCCACGGGGCGGATAATATGCCCGTCCACCAAATCGTTGATATTCAGGTTGCCGATTGCGTTAATCAGCGTGGTTGCGCTCGGGTCCATAAAATGGGCGGAGGCTGGCGTTACAAGCGGTTCAACTGTGCCTTGTTGCACAATGTAGCTGCCAGGGCGGGTTGGGTCGGGAACGGCGTTCCAGCCCATAAGCTGCATACCGCCGATAGAAAAGCGGTTGCCGTTCCAGTCGATGTTACCCGCGCGGGTAAAGTACGTGCCGTCCACATCGGATACAACAAAAAATCCGTTGCCTTGAATGGCGGCATCTAGTGCGCGGTCGGTACGTTGTGCCGCGCCTTGGGTCATAATGTTGTCAATTCCGCCGATATTAGCGCCCAAGCCAATTTGCATGGGATTAACGCCCGCGCGCCCTGTTTCGGGGTTGTCGCCACTAGCGGCGGCGATACGCTGGCTCATTGCATCGGAAAAAGTCATTCTCGACGACTTAAATCCAATAGTATTCACATTTGCGATATTATTACCGATAACGTCCATTCTGCTCTGATGCACCCGCAGTCCAGACACCCCGGAAAAAAGTGATCTCATCATAATAAATTATCTCCTTATCGGCTGTGAGGAGGTTTTCTGTCAATCCAACCCCCGATAACTCTTCTCAACCAAAATCAAAACCGTGGGCGCTGCCCACACCCGCCAGGGCGCTGCCCTGGACCCGCAAGGGACTTCGCCCCTCCCGCCTGCCGGCGGGC
>WRKK01000227.1 GCA_009782245.1 Defluviitaleaceae bacterium
CTACCTGACCGCCGTCAGGCGGGCGGGTAGCGTCGTTGTAGGGGCGACCGTCCTCGGTCGCCCGTTTTCCCATTCCGATCTAGCTTCTAGCTTAAGTATACGCAACTACCGAAGTCCCAGTTCCATGTTGTGGAATATTGTAAATATTTCCGCCCGTGTCATCATTTCTGTTGGGCGGATTTGCGGCGAGCCAGCACCCATAAATTGGCGGTCTACTAATACTGCAACGGCATCTCTTGCCCAGCCTGCTACGTTGGCTTGGTCGGTAAATTGCCCTAAAATTTGTTCTATGTTTAGTCCGCTAAAATATGCGGCGTTAAAACTGCTGTTGGGCAGTCGCAACAATAAATTCAGTAAAATTCGGGCGGCCTCTTGCCGCTGAACAAGTTCGTCTGGCATAAAGGGAACATCGCCGCCAATCATTCCCATATTGGCTAAAGTTAATATTGCGGGACGCAGCGGGTGGTCGTCTGATACGCCAACTACCGCCAATGCTTGCCCCGCATAGGAAAAGCCCAAATTTACGAGAGCGTTTTGGTTTGCGTTTATCCAGCGTTCCAAATAAAAGGCAAATTCGCCCCTAGTAATTTGTTGCTCGGGAAAAATAGGCTGATTATTTTGCAGAGTGCCTGTTAATCCACGGTTAAAAGCGTATAAAATCGATTGCTCTGCCCAATGCCCCGATATATCCGATGGGCCAAATGCTGCTGGCGGCGGCGTTGGTGCGGGAGTGGGTTCTGGTGTTGGGATTGGCGTGGGTACTGGCGTAGGCGGCGGCGTGGGAATCGGCGTGGGTTCTGGAGTTGGAATTGGCGTTGGCTCTGGTGCGGGGATTGGCGTTGGCTCTGGTGTTGGGATTGGTGTAGGTTCTGGCGTTGGCAACGGTGCAGGAGTTACAACTGGCGGCGGTGCGAAAAAGCTGTCGTTGTTCCCGTTGTTGCCGTTGTTGCCGTTATTTCCAACATTGCCGACATTTTCGTTGTCTGTGGGTTCTGTTAGCAAGGGTACATCGGGCAAAACGGGTATTATAGGTGCAGGGGAAATCAAGCTAGGGAACGGCGTAGGCGTGGGCGGCGGAGCAAACATATCCAATACACCTGGCAAATCGCCAAAATACAATGGCGGTGCGGCTAACATCGCTGTGTTTTGCCTAAATACAGCGGCTGCACCTAAAATTGCAACTAATAAAACGCAAATTTTTATTTTTTTTGTCAACATAAATAATCACTCCAAACGGTTTTTTACTACAATTTAGATTGTAACACATTGCTTAAAATTGTGCAATAAAAAATTTAGCCTGTCGCCCACAGTTTTGTTTTTTTGGTTGACCAAACATATTTTCACATCTTTTTAGGGGCGGCAATCCCCAACAACGCCAGCCCACTAGCAATTACCGTTTTTGCGGCAAAAACCAACGTTAGCCGTGCAACTTGCACTTCATCGCCCGTTAAAACTTGGTGCGTGTTGTAAAATTTGTTGAAAGCCTGTGCCAAAGCCACCAAAAACCTTGATATTATAAACGGCTCGTATTTTTCGGCGGCCTCCGCTATTTTTTCGGGAAAATTGTAGATTAGCCGCAAAATTTCAAAAGATTCGTCGTCCGTTAGCAACTCGGCGTATTGCGGGATTTTTGCGGGTAGGTAAAAATTTTGGTAGTTTGCCAAATTTTGCGGATTGGGCTCGGTGTCCTTGTCCAGTAGCCCCGCTTTTTCCAGTACGCTACACGCCCGCGCGTGGCTGTATTGCACATACGGGCCCGTTTCGCCCTCAAAATTTAACATTCGCTCCCACGAAAAAATTGCGTCTTTTATGCGGCTGTTGTACATTTGATTGAAGATAATCGCACCAATGCCCACTTGCTCGGCAACTTCCGCCTTGTTCTCCAGATTCGGGCTTTTTTCCTGGATAATGTCAAGCGTTTTTGCGGTCGCCTCGTCTAGTAAATTCGCCATTTTTATAACTTGCCCCTTGCGGGTTGACATCTTGCCAGCATCAAAAATAAACAGCCCATAATTTATGTGCAGCATATCTTTCGCCCAAGAATAGCCCATTAGTTCCAAAACCTTGAAAAACTGCGAAAAATGCAGCTTTTGCTCCGTGCCTGTAACGTAAAGGCTTTTGTGGAAATTGTAGGTTTTGTGCCTGTCTATTGCGGCTGTGATGTCGCGGGTGGCGTACAGAGTGCCGCCGTCCCGCCGAACAATAAGGCACGGCGGCATTTTGTGGTCTTCCAATTCCACGACCAGCGCGCCCTCGCTTTCGGTTAGCAAATTTTTGCTGCGCAATTCGTCCACAGAGGCGGTCATTTTGTCGTTGTAATAGCTTTCGCCCCTGTAAGATTCAAACGAGATGCCCAGCCGCTGATATATTTTTTGGTACTCCTGCATACTGACGTTGCATATCCAACGCCAGATTTCAAGCCCCTGTTCGTCGCCGTTCTCCATTTTGACAACCCAGTTGCGAGCGGTGCTTTCCAGTTCTTCCGCCATTTCGGGGCTTTTCTCGGATTCCTCGTGAAAGCGAACGTACAGGGAAGTTAGCCCCACAAGCCCCGTTTGTTCAATTTCGGCTTTGTCGCCCCATTTTAGGTAGGCGGTCAGCAGCTTGCCAAACGAAGTGCCCCAGTCGCCCAAGTAATTTATGCCGATGGTCTCGTAGCCCTGAAATTTGAAGATATTGTACAGAGCGCGCCCGATAACGGTTGTGCCGAGGTGTCCCACGTGAAAATGCTTGGCGATATTGGGCGAGGAGTAATCTATTAAAACGACCTTGCCCGCACCGATGTTGCTGTTGCCGTATTCTAGGGGCTGGTGTAGCACGGCTTGCAGAACGGTTTCGGCAAAATGGCTGCGGGTTAGGTAAAAATTTAAGTAGCCGCCAACGGGCTCGATGGCTTGCAGCCAGGGCGGCAGGGCGGCGGCGGTTGCGGCGGCGAGTTCGGCGGCGATAACGGGCGGCGCTTTGCGTAAGGTTTTGGCAAGTTTGAAACAAGGGTAGGCAAAATGCCCCATTTTGGGGTCTGCGGGTTGTTCTATTGCGGCGGCGATTTCTTCGATGGCTATATTTGGCAGGTGCGGGGAAAGCTGGGTTGCTATTGATTGTTTGTAGTTCATTTTAGTCCTCCTAGGGTAGGTTTTAAGTAGAGTGTACCATAAAAAATTGGTTTAGGCAAATTAAAAACATCAAAAACTGGGCGGCTTGAAACTTACCGCCCAGTTGTTACTAAAAATCAGATTATTCCCATTTACCTAATTATCCCAACAGCCTAAAATTCCAACGATTGGCTTAAATCTGCCAAAATATCGTCAATATGTTCTGTGCCGATAGATAGGCGGATACTGTTGGGTTTTATGCCTTGGTCAAGCTGGTCTTCGGCGGTTAGCTGCGAATGGGTTGTGCTAGGCGAGTGGATAACCAGCGATTTGCTATCCGCCACGTTTGCAAGCAGTGAAAACAGTTTCATTCTGTCTATAACGGCTTTTGCGTCTTCAGCAGAGCCTTTGATTTCAAACGAAAAAATCGAGCCAGCACCGTTCGGGAAATATTCCTTATAAAGAGCGTTGTTTGGGTGGTTTGGCAAGGACGGGTGATGTACCTTTTCAACTTTTGGGTGCTTGCTAAGAAAGTCCACTACTTTAAGAGCATTTTCAACATGGCGCTCCATTCGCAAGGACAGCGTTTCCAAGCCTTGCAGGAACAAAAACGAGTGAAACGGGCTAACAGTTGAGCCAGTATCGCGCATGATTGTTACACGGGCTTTTATGATGTAAGCCATTTTTCCTGCAATGTCGGCGATAACGGCATTGTGGGCGCTTGGGTTGGGTTGCGATAGCCCTGGAAATTTATCGTTTGCTTTCCAGTCAAAATTGCCAGAATCCACGATAACGCCGCCGATTGCTGTGCCGTGTCCGCCTATAAATTTTGTGGCAGAATGAACAACAATATCCGCACCGTATTCAAATGGTCGGAGCAAAAACGGCGTTGCAAAAGTATTATCCACAATAAGTGGAATGCCGTGTTTATGGGCGATTTCTGCTGTTTTTTTGATGTCAATTATTGTGGAATTTGGGTTGCCCAGCGATTCAATGAAAATCGCTTTTGTGTTGGGCTGAATAGCTTTCTCAAAGTTGGCGACATTTCCGCCGTCCACAAAGGTTGTGGTAATGCCGCTATCGGGCAAAGTGTGCGAAAACAGGTTAAAGCTGCCGCCGTAGATAAATTTATCGGAGACAATATGGTCGCCAGCCCGTGCAATATTGGTAATGGAGTAAGTAACCGCCGCCGCCCCCGAGGAAGTCGCCAACGCACCAACACCGCCTTCTAGTGCGGCTATTCGTTGTTCAAAAACGTCGGAAGTGGGGTTCATAAGGCGGGTGTAGATGTTTCCCGACTCGGTCAATCCAAAGCGGCCCGCCGCCTCCTTTGTGCTAGGAAAAACATAAGAAGCGGTAGCGTAAATAGGCACAGCCCTGGCATCTGTGGCAGAATCAGGCGTTTCTTGCCCTGCGTGTAATTGTAGCGTTTCAAATTTGTAGCTCATTTGTTTACCTCTTTTCTAAAAAGTCTAAAAAGTTCAAAAAAATTTTAACACTTTCAGTTTAACATATTTTTTTGAGGAGTGCAAGTTTTTTTATGGAATTTTATTCATTTTGACAACGCAAACTTATCATGTTAAAATAAACAAAAATCCCCGAGGGAGGTTTTACAATGGCTATAAAATCGATTGAACTAAAAAATTTCACCGTATTTGAGGATTTCAAATGCGAATTTTCGCCAAGAATAAATGTTTTGATAGGCGAAAACGGAACAGGCAAAACGCATTTGTTGAAAGTGTTGTATGCTTTTTGTAATACTTCAACAAGGGATTATTCTCTTCCAGTTGAGTTAGGTAGACTTTTCAACTCAAATCCCACAATTAAAGGAATATTAAACCGCAACCCAAACGAAGATATTAAGCTGAAAATTCAGATTAACGGCAAAAAATATGATTACACGCTTTCCTGCAATGACGATAGTGCGAGATATTCAGGTAATGGTAGCCAAATTGATGAGGAAATATTTTCGGTGCTAATCCCAGCAAAAGAAATGTTGTCAATTTCCAATATTGTCCGCATTGGCGACAAATATAAGAGAACTTTGGCTTTTGACAATTCATTATTAGCCATCATAGAAAAGGCACAAAACTTGAACTTTAGCGAACCGCCAAAACTTGCCGAAAAAATCCTACCAAAACTGGAAAAAATTATTGACGGCACAGTATTTGTTAAGGAAAGCGACCTAACTTTTTGGGTTCGCAAAACGGACGGAAAAGAAATACTCTTCGCAATGGAGGCGGAGGGCATTAGAAAATTTGGCTTGCTGTGGCAACTTATAATGAATGGCAACATTGACGAGGGTACAATCCTGCTATGGGACGAGCCAGAGAGCAATCTTAATCCAAAGTTATTGCCTGTTTTTGTTGAGGTTCTCATGGAACTTGCCAAAAATGGTGTGCAAATTTTTTTGGCAACCCACGAATATAATCTTATGAAATATTTTAGTATATGGAAAAAGGGTGCGGAAGTGGCGTTTATCAGCTTGCGTAAATCTAGCGGCGTTGTTGCCGAAACAGCAGACGATTACAATTTATTGGAAAATAACGCTATCGTTGATGCAACTATTAAACTTCTTGAAGACGATATTATGGGGGATTTTTAATATGCAGACGGACGGAAATATGGTTTTCAGCGATATGCAGTTTAGAGATTTTGGTGCAGACAACTGCTATCAAATAGAAAAATCCCAGTTGTATCAAAAATCGTTGCGAAGTTTTGGATTTAAGATTGTGGAATTTATCGTCTGTTATCTTCCTGATGAATCGGACGGCGACAAACTTATTTTTGTAGAAGCCAAAACCAGTTTGCGTTCAATAAATAACGAGCGTGAATTTAACGAAGAAATAGCGGATATATCGCAAAAATTTACAGATGCACTCCAAATTATGTGCGGAATATGGCACGGCGTACGAAAAGACAAAATGCGGCTACCCACAAACTTTGCAAGATTTCGTAAAAATGGGAAAAACATTGTGTTTTTGTTGGTTGTTAAAAATCTTAATGCTGAAAGAATACCAAAAATAGAAGAGGCGATTTCTCGAAAACTTCTGAAAGAAAAAAGACTTTGGGGATTTAGGATTAGGGTTTATAATGAAGAATTTGCCATAAAGAAAAATTTTGTGTTGACGGCGGAAGAGCAAGCAACTTGATATTGCTTGATTTAATTTTGGTGCAGACAAAAAGGGGCTTTTTTGCCCCTTTTTTATTGATAAATTTAACCTATTTTCAACTACCTCTGCACACGCCCACTAGCATTTCCGCCAGCCAACGCATTAACCTCTGCAACGCTAACCATATTAAAATCGCCCTCGACAGAATGTTTCAAGCAACTAGCCGCCACAGCAAACTCCAACGCACCTTGGCAACCCAAATCGGACAACATACCATAAATTAGCCCTGCACCGAAACTATCTCCGCCGCCGACTCTGTCTACAATATTCTTGATTTCGTATTTCTTGGAAAAATACGCATCTTTGCCGTCGTACAGCATCGCCGACCAGTCATTATGATTCGCCGAAACCGATTCACGCAACGTGATTGCAACGTGCTTAAATCCAAATTTTGCTGTCAACTGCTTGGCAACATCAATGTAGCCGTCGTGATTTATGCTGCCGCCTGTTACGTCCGTTCCGCTGGCTGTTATTCCGAAAACATCGGCGGCATCTTCTTCGTTGGCTATGCACACGTTCACGAATGGCATTAACTCAGACATTGTGGCTTTTGCTTCCTCTTTTGTCCACAAATTTTTGCGGTAGTTCAAATCGCAACTTACCGTTATTCCCTTTTCGTTGGCTTTTTTCGCCGCCGCTTTGCATATCTTTGCCGCTTGCTTAGAAATCGCTGGCGTTATTCCTGTGAAATGAAACCAGTCAACTCCATCGAAAATTTTATCCCAGTCAAAATCCGCCAAATCTGCCGTGCCGATTGACGAGTTCGCTCTGTCGTAAACCACTTTGGACGGACGTTGATTTGCGC
>WRKK01000228.1 GCA_009782245.1 Defluviitaleaceae bacterium
TTTTTAATTGCCAAATTATAGCCGTCAAAATTTTTTGCGGTATTTTTGTGAAAACTTTGCTGTGGCGAGTCAATTATATCAAACACTCGTTTTGCGGCAACCAGCGGCCCTTGAAAATTAGCCAAACCTTGCCCCAATCCGCCTACACCTTCAGCAATTCCAGTCATTAGCGGCGGCAGCATCATTAGCGTTGCAAACTCTATTTCGCCCTCAATTACTAGCCAGCCGCCCAGCACAAAGGTTGTAATAAGCGAAAGCCAGCCGCCAAGAGTTGTAAAAATATTTTGCCACATTGAAATAAAAGCAATTTTGAAATCAATAATTTTTATTGTGCCTATTGGTGTTTCAAAATCTTGCAGGGCTTTTTGTTGCATATTGTAGGCTCGTATTGGCAATGCCGCCGCCATCATATTGGACATATGTTTAACGGCATCGGCAACATTGGCAAGCCGTGATTCTGTTAATCTTGCAAGGGGCTTTGTAAAGCCTTTTTGAGCCATAAACAATATTGCACCAATAGCAAGACCCGCCAAGCCAAGCCGCCAATCTATAATAAATATCGTTATTGCCGAAAATACTGTTAGCATAAGCATTCCCAGGGTGGAGAACATTATATTTTCTAACATTTGGTTTACTGTATTTACGTCCGTGTTAAGAGCCGCCAAACTTTCGCCGCTGTGAATTGACTGGCTAGTTTCTAGGCTACGAGCAGTAAATTTTTCAAGTAGTTTGCGGCGCAGTTCGCGTAATACTTTGGCAATAGTAAGCAACAGCAAATAAACGCCCGCCCCAAGGCAAGCACCAAAACCTGCAAACATTATAAGTGTCAAGATAGATGTATCTATCAGTTGTTGCGGACTTCCTGCGATAATAGCAGCCATTACGCCAGCCGAAAAAATCGCCATTATCAAGTTAAAAGCATATCCCTGCACCGAATACAAGAACATTCCTATAGCGTACGGCACTTTGTACACTTTCATAAATTTTAGCGTACGTTTTAGATAAATTAAATTTTCCATTTGTTACCTCCGTGATTAAAACCGTGGGCTCTGCCCACACCCGCCAGGGCGCTGCCCTGGACCCGCAAGGAGCGCGCCCCTTGACCCGCATTTTTTATCAAATTGTCAACCAAGACTGATATATTTTTCATACAAATACTCTTCTCTTTCTTTTTCAAAGTCATTTATAGGTTTTATTTCGGATTTATGCAAAATCCGTTCTAATTCCTTAAACGAATCTGCTCCGCTCATTTCAAACTCTACAATCGGCGTATTCATCACTTCTTGCACATACCTGTATACCGTTTGCTGTTTACGTTTTGGCATTGTCTCCACTATTTTGCTGATTTCTAGTGCCAAATTTTCCATTATTATTCCTCCTCTATGCTCGTTCGGTTTAGCAAAAATGCTAAACAACTCCTTTCTAATTATAATACAACAGTTAAAACATTTTGTCAAACAGATAAATTCCACAAAAAATTGTGCAAAATCAAACAAAAGAGCGACAAATAACCGCTCTTTTGTTTGATTTTGTTTGGTTTTGATAGATTTCGCTAGATTTCGCTAGATTTCGCTTAATCAACCCAAAAATTCAGTCATTGTAAACGTGGGCAACATTATCGCCAGCATGACCAACCCTAAAACAACGCCCAAAACTAGCGTGATAATCGGCTCTACTAATTTGTTTAGGCGTTTGGACATTTGGCTGAATTGGTAACGGCTGTATTTGCTGGCGTGTTCAAATATTAGCGGCATATTGCCCGTTTCTTCGCCAGCCCGCACCAGCCCTATTATTGTGGGGTCTATGTAAGAAATATTCGCCAAAAGTGAATAAAACGAACTTCCCTCTTGTAGTCTGGCGGAAAGGTTTTGCAAATCGGCGGCTATTTTTTTGTTGGACATAATCCCAGAAACTATCGGGATAGAATTTGCCAGCGGTTGCCCAGATTGCAGTAATAACGCCAACGCTTGCACAATGTACAGGTTGGCTATTTGTCGGTATACTATAGAAATGGGCGGCACAAATAGCAAAAAACGTTCAAAATATTCCCTGCCCAAGGCGGTTTTTACCAATAATCTGGGCAAAAGCAACACTAGCAAAACTATTGGCACAACTATATAATATTGCTCGCTAAGAGTTTCGCTAATCGCCAGCAAAACACGGGTTAAAAGCGGCAAAGCAGCCTCGGACATTTCAAAAACCATCGCATAATTTGGCAAAACAAAAACAACGGCGGCAATTATCATTAGCAACATCATAACGCTAATTATTGCGGGATATATCAACGCCGAGCGGATTTCTTCTTTGTTGCGGAACATTTCTTCGTAATAATCTGCTAAAAGCTGCATAACTTTGGGTAAATTATCAGAAAATTCGCCTATTTTGCACATATTGCACATAAACGGCGGAAAACAGCCTGTTTGCTCGAATGCAAACGATAAACTTTCGCCGCGCGTTATGCCCTCTAGCGTGTTTTTTAGGGCAAATTTTAGTTGACGATTTTTTTGCGGTGCGTCCGCCAGCGATTGTATGACCGTTTTTAGGGAAACACCCGCCGACAGCATAAACGATATTTGGCGGCACAGCGGCGCTAAATCGGCTATGCCTACGAACCGTTTTGTGCCAAACAAATCTTTCTCCCAAAAACGCTGACCTTGTTTGTTAGTGGAAAAAAAGCCCGCCAGTCGCTGTTGGCTGGTTTTTGTGGAATTTTCGGTATTTTTGACATTTTTAATATTTTTAATCTCTAAACACCACCCTAATAACTTCCGTTGGCGATGTGTTGCCCAAAATAACGTTTTTTATGCCATTTTTTAATATTGAATCGTTGTCGGCACGCAAAATTTTTTCGATTTTTGCCAGATTATATTGTTGTTCCGCCATTTGGTTTCGCATATTTTCGGTTATTGCGATGTATTCGTATATTGCAAAACGTCCTTTGTAGCCCGTGTTGTTGCATTGGTTGCAGCCTTTTGGGTTAAAAATTTTTGCTGTGGGCGATATATTCAGCAGTTTGCACTCTTGCGGGGTTGGTTGCTGTTGTTGCTTGCATATTGGGCATAGCCGCCGCACAAGCCGCTGGGCGATTATGCCGCTTAACGCCGCCGCCGCCATATATGGCTGTATTCCCATGTCCACCAACCTTGGAAACGCCCCTGCCGCATCGTTTGTGTGCAACGTGCTTAGCACTAAATGCCCTGTAATTGAGGCTCTGGAGGCTATTTCGGCGGTTTCGCTGTCTCTTATTTCGCCTATCATTATTATGTCGGGATCTTGCCGCAAAATGTGCCGCAACGCATTCGGAAAATCGAAGCCAGTTTTATTATCTATAGAAACGTGATTTACGCCCTCTAGCGGGTTTTCAACGGGGTCTTCTACGGTTACGATGTTTACGCCAATTTTGTTAAGTTCGGCTATAAAGCTGATTAAAGTGGTGGATTTTCCGCTGCCCGTTGGGCCTGTAATTATTATTGCCCCTTGCGGATTTTGGAACATTCGCTTAATGTTGGGCATATCTTCGGGCAAAAAGCCTAATTTTGCAACGTTAAGCTGTTCATTTTTGCCGTACAGCAAGCGGATTACGGCTTTTTCGCCGTATATTGTGGGCAAAGTGCTAATTCTAAACTCTATCGGTTCGCCGTGGATTATCAAGCTAAACTGCCCATCTTGCGGCATTCGCTTTTCCGAGATGTTCATTGTGCCCATAACTTTCAGCCGAGAAATAACGTTAGGGTGCAACGAAACGGTTAATATTTGCGGGTTTGTCAGCTGTCCGTCTATTCTAAACCTTGCCCGTAGGATATTTTCGTAGGGTTCTATGTGAATATCGCTTGCCCTGTTGATGACCGCCGTTTCTATAAGAGAATCCACTAATTTTACGGTTGGCGCACTAGAAATTTGTTGCCGAGTTTCGTCTGTTAGCATATATTGGCTGTTGCGGATATTTTCTTCCACCAAAAATTGCGATGCAATGTTTTCGATATGAGTTGCACCGTAAATTTGGTTAATAAAGTAGCGTATAGCGGATTCTTCGGCAAATACTGGCTCTATGAATAGGTTTGTAATTGCGTATAAATCGGCTATTTTATTGTGATTTAGCGGATCTGCCATAGCTACCCAAAGTCTGTTGCCTTTTTGCTCTAGCGGCAAAACTAGCAGGTTAAGGGCTGTTTCACGGTCTAGCAACTGTTTTGAACCAGTTTTTGAACTAGTTTCAGAACTAGTTTCTGAACGAGTAAAATCGTCAAAAGTAACTTCGGCTAAATCTCTTGTTTGGATATTAAAATTTTCGGCTAAACTTTCGGCTAAATCTGTGTTCATAAAAAAACTGCTTTCTACACTAAGGGTTTATTTTGCTTTCTTTGTTTTCTTTAATCGCTTTATTTTGTTTCGCCTTGCTTTTTGGCGGTGTTTTCAGCTTTTTGTATTTGGCGGCAAAGCCTTTTTTGTTGACTTGGCGTTCGCGGGCGATAGCTAGTGCATTTTTGGGTACTTCGCTGGTTATAGTGGAGCCAGCCGCCACAAAAGCACCCGAATGAACCGTAACAGGTGCAATTAAATTAACATTACTGCCGATAAAAGCGTTGTCCTCGACGATAGTGGTGTTTTTGGTTACGCCGTCGTAATTTACGGTGATTGCACCGCAACCAAAATTAACGCCCTCGCCCACTTGTGCATCGCCGATATAGGCTAGATGGGCGGCGTTTGTATTGTTGCCAATAGTTGCGTTTTTAACTTCAACAAAATCGCCAATGCGGCAATGGTCGCCAATTACCGTGCCTGGTCGCAGGTAGGCAAACGGACCAAGTTGGCAGTTTTCGCCGACGGTTGCGTTTTCTAGCACACTATTGCGAACAGTTGTTGCTTTGCCAATGTTGCTGTTTATTACTTGGCTGTACGGGCCGATAGTTGCATTTTCGGCTATTTTACTGTTGCCTTGTAGCATTGTGCCAGGATAAATGGTTACTCCTGCTGCAATTTCAACAGCCGCATCTATGTAGACTGCGGTGGAATCGATTATTTGCACGCCGTTTTCAAAATGTTTGTCGATTATGCGTTGGCGTAGCACAGTAGCGGCGGTTTCTAGTTGCTTTTGGGAATTAACGCCCAAAAATTCGGAATAATTGGGTGCGTTGTAGACTGCCACGTTATAGCCTGTACTTTTCAGTATTTTGGGGACATCGGTTAAATAGTATTCATTTTGGTAATTATGGTTTTCCAGGCGAGCAAGCCCATACAGCAACTCCGAGCCTGTTGCTAGGAAGATACCCGTGTTTATATCGGTAATATTGCGTTGGGTTGCGGATAAATCTTTATGCTCCACTATTGCGGCAAAATCGCCGTTAGGGCTAGTAGTAATGCGGCCATAGCCCGCGGGGTCTGGCACTTTTGTAGCGACAACAACGGCGTGTGCCTCTTGGGTTTCTTGGAACGCAAATAATTTTCGCAAAAAAGCCGAGGTAATAAGCGGAGTATCGCCGCATAGTATTACAACTTGGTCGTTTGGGTCGATGTTATCTTTGGCGCACAATACGGCGTGGCCTGTGCCTAGTTGTTCGGCTTGCTCTACAAATTTAACGGAATGTGGGGTTGCCGTTTTTACGGGTTCGCCGTTTTTGCTGATAACCACGGTAATATCGGTAATATCGGCATTTTGGCAGGCTTCTATAACGTAGTGTAGCATGGGTTTGCCAGTAACGGTGTGCAATACTTTCGGCAAGTTAGATTTCATACGTGTACCCGCTCCAGCGGCTAAAATTATTGCCTTCAATATTTGTCGCTCCTTTTCGGTTATTGATTATAGTGAGATGCCTGTTGGGCATGGGTTTTGCGGTGGTTATAGTGCTTTTATCGCCATAATGCACCAAACTACATATTATACTTTCTCTTAAAGCGTTCAACACGGCCGCCAGCCTCTAGCAGCATTTTTTGGCTGCCAGTATAAAACGGGTGGCATTTGGAACAAACCTCTACTCTAATTTCTTCTCTAGTAGAGCCAGTAGTAAACTCGTTACCACAGTTACAGCGCACTTTGGCGTTGTAGTATTTTGGGTGAATTTCAGCTTTCAATTTTCATTGCTCCTTTTGGTAGATTTTTGTAAAATTGCTTACAAAGATATTGTAGCATATATTTTTTTTTGTTGCAAATATTTTTTTTATATATTTTTTTGGATTTCATTGGGAACAACTCCCCTTTCCAAAAAAATTATATAGTAAATCAACTTAACAAAAAATGCGGGCACTTGGCGGCATTGTAGGGGTGGATATTATCCTACTGTCATTAACTTAAACGGGTTTATAGGGGACGGGCAACCGTCCTCGGTCGCCCGTTTTCTCCTACATTGGTCTATTTTTAAGTTGTTCGAATATAGTACAAATTGGGCGGCTAGGCAAGAACTATTTTGTTCATCAAAACCAAAACCAACCTCGTCCAAAATAAATATCAGTCGCATACCAAATCCCGCTAAAAAAGTGCACCGCCGCCAAAACCAATGTAACGTAAACTAGCCGTTTCTCCCAACGGAAAAACCCGCCCTTTCGGTGTTTATAGCAAAATTTGAAAAATTCCATCAAACTTACCAAAAATAACACCACCGTAGCGTATAATATAGCCCACATAAGATTGCCGCTACCTTCACGGGCGGGCTCAACAATAAATATCCCCTGCACTAACGCTGATAAATACGCCAGCCACGCAACCGATAAAAACAAATTATCTTTCAACCGCCTGCGGCAAATAATTAGCACCGCAACGGGAAAAATCAAATTTAACGCAACATGGAAAGGCCGCATAAATTGCGTTAGCTGAAATGCTAACTCTGAGGTGGCATATACCGTGTTGGTACTTATGTAAAACATCCACAAACCCGCAGGAATAAAGGCTATTCCCACGCAAATGCAGTTCAGCATACGCTTAACCGAAAATCTTGATTTTGCCCACCACATAAACAAAAATATCAAAGCCGCCATGGAAAATGCGGGCATCCACGATGCCTTGCCGTAAACTGACAAAAACAAAAACACCGCCAACAACACACAAAGGGCGTAAAATTGGTCAATTCTTAGGTTAGAGTACCCCCCCCCCCCCCCCCCC
>WRKK01000229.1 GCA_009782245.1 Defluviitaleaceae bacterium
GGTGACTCCTGAAGAAGAACGGAGGAAAAGTTGTGAGTATTTTAACGGCTACTTATGATGAAGATGTTGCTAAGAGAGTTTGGCAGGAAGAGGCTCGAGAAGAGGGCGTAGAAGAGGGTATGCTAAAAGGACAAATCAACTTCGCTAAAAAAATGATAAAACGCAACCGCCCAATAGAAGAAATCGCTGAAGACACAGGGCTTACCCATGACGAAATACTGCGGCTTATTGCAGGTTATTAGTTTTTGAAGAACGCCCGCCCCAAAACTCCGCCGCCCACCGCTCCGCCGCATCAATATCCGCCAGCCCCGCAACTTCCTCGTACCTATACCCCGCAACAGCCCGCCGCAAATGCCCGCTAATATCATAAAAACCAATCTCGCCACGCAAAAATGCCGCCACCAAAATCTCGTTGAGGGCGTTCATCATTGCGGGGAGCGTTGTTTGCGACAACTTCGCCGCCTGTTCCGCTATTTGTAGGCACGGAAACTTCTCAAAATCGGGCGGCTCGAATGTCAACTGCATTTGCGAAAAATCCAGCGGCGTGTGCTGGCGGGGCGGACGGCTCGGCATGGTAAGTGCGTACTGTATCGGCTGCATCATGTCGGGGGCCGCCATTTGTGCCAAAATTGCCCCGTCCGCAAACTCTACCATGGAGTGAACCACGCTTTGCGGGTGGACAATAATGTCAACCTTTTCTGTGGGCAAGCCGAACAAAAACTGTGCCTCAATCCGCTCCAGCCCTTTGTTCATCATTGTTGCCGAGTCCACCGTTATTTTTGCACCCATATCCCAGTTGGGGTGTTTTAGCGTGTCCTGTACGGTTGCTTGGGATATTTGCTCGTGTGTCCACGTGCGAAACGGGCCGCCCGATGCGGTTAAAATTATCCTCTTTATTGAAGAGTTTGGCGATTTTTGCGATTTATCCAACAAGTCCGCACCCTGCAAACATTGCCAAATAGCGGAATGTTCGCTATCGATTGGGCGAATTGTTACGCCGTTTTTGCGAGCCGCCGCCATTACCAGCGAGCCACCCGCAACAAGCGTTTCCTTGTTGGCGAGGGCAATCTGCTTTTTGGCGGAAATAGCCGCCAGCGTAGGCCGCAAGCCAATACTGCCCACCAACGCATTCACCACAATATCGCAGTCCGCCAACGTTGCCGCCTGCAACAAGCCGTCCATTCCCGCCACAATCTCAAATTTATGAGATTTCGCCAAATCGGATAACGCCGCCTTTAGCTTGTGAGCGGCGGTTTTGTCGTACATTGCCAGCAGTTGCGGCTTTAGCCTGCGAGCCTGTTGTGCCAAAAGTTCGTGGTTGCGGTGGGCTGTCAACGCCGTTATGCGAAAATTCGGCAAATTTTCCGCAACGTCAATCGTTTGCGTACCAATCGAGCCCGTAGAGCCTAAAATGCTTATATTCACAGTAAAATCATCACCATATACACCATGGCGGCGGAGACCATAATCCCGTCAAAGCGGTCTAAAATGCCGCCGTGCCCTGGTAGCACCTTTCCAAAATCTTTTATACCGACCGAGCGTTTTATCGCCGATGCGAACAAATCGCCAAATTGCGAGAAAACCGCACCCGCCACGGAGATTATCACGGCGTTAAGCACGGACAAATCAAATTCTAGGTTGACAGCGATGACGGCGTAAGCGTAGCCGATCGCCGCCGCCCCGACAACGCCAGCAATACAGCCCTCCCACGATTTACCAGGGCTTGACGTGCCCGTCATTTTATGGTTGCCCCATTTTCTTCCTATTAAATAGGCGAACGTGTCGCTGGCGGACGCACTCGTGAAAATCAGCCACACAAAATAAATGCTATCGTTTCGCACAAAGTAGATAAACGACAGCAAAAACGGCACATAGAAAAAGCCGCCAATCGTAACAAGGCACTCTTTAACGTCAAATTTGTGGTAGAAGACGACCACGGCGAAAATATTCGCCAAAATAAAGGCGGCGAACACCACAAGCGGCATATCTAGTGCAAAAAAGTACACCGCCACAAACAAATAGCCCACAACGTGAATCGGCAAAATCTTCGCACCCGAAAAAGCCCGATAAAACTCGTTCAGCCCAATCAGCGACAAAACGAACAAAATACCGCGCAACCATATCCCGCCAACGCCCACAACCAAAATAAGCAGCGGCAACCCAACTAACATTGTCAACCCTCGTACTAACATCTTCCCTCTTCTTCTCCTAAAGCTAAAGTCAAAATCAAAACCGTGGGCGCTGCCCACACCCGCAAGGGGATTCTCCCCTTGACCCCGTAACATTTTTTGCTGATTTTTTGACTATCTTATGCTGACTCGTAATTTGTGGGCGTAGGGGCGGATATTATCCGCCCGCCTGTCGAGTGGGCAGTTGTTTCTTTGCGGATATGTCCGCCCCTACGAAACGCCAAAAACTTGAGCAATCATATTGACTTAGGATTTCACTTTCTTTTGCCGAACCGCCTGTCGATGGTGCTGTACCAGTCTATGGCGGCTTGGAGTTTTTTTGCGTTAAAATCTGGCCAAAGTGTGTCGGTGGTGTAAATTTCGGAGTACGCCGATTGCCACAGCATGAAGTTGCTTAGCCGCATTTCGCCGCCCGTGCGTATTAGCAGCTCGGGGTCGGGGATATTGGCGGTGTCTAGGCATTGTGCGAAGTCGGTTTCGGTTATTTCGTCTATTTTGGTGGCAAGTTGGGCGATTTTACGGGCGGCGCGCACAATTTCGTCTCTGCCGCCGTAATTTAGTGCAATGTGGACGTTTATCCCCTGTTTTTCGGCGGTAATATCGGTCATTTGCTGTATTAAATCCTGTAAATCCTGGTCAAATTTGCCCACATCGCCCAAAGCCGCCATTTTCATGGTGTTTTTTTTTGCGTCCTCTATATTTTTTTTGATAAACTCGCGCAAAAGGTTCATAAGGGCGGTAACTTCGGCGGTTGGGCGGCTCCAGTTTTCCGTGCTAAATGCGTAAACGGTCAAGTGCCGTATCCCCATTTTTTCGGCGGCGGGAGCAAGTTTTCGCAAGACTTCCGCACCAGCACGGTGTCCCAAGCTGACGGGCAAGCCCCGCTTTTTTGCCCAACGCCCGTTGCCATCCATGATAATTGCCACGTGTTGCGGGATTTTTTCGGCGTTTCCAAAATCTTCAGTATTTTCGGCGTTTTTCGGCGATTTTGGATTTTTCGGATTTTTCGGACTTTGAAAGATTGTCATACCGTCATAATTTCCTTGTTTTTGGCATCTATGCGTTTGTCAAGTTCTGCGATATATTTGTCGGTTAGCTTTTGTATCTCGGTTTCAAGGTCTTTCAGTTCGTCTTCGGTCAGTTCCTTGGCTTTTTGCTGTTTTTTGAACAGTTCTATCGCCTCACGGCGGATATTCCGCATTGCAACCTTGGATTCTTCGCCCTTTTTCTTAACGTCTTTCGCTAAAACTTTGCGGCGTTCTTCGGTCAGTTCTGGGAACGCCAGGCGAATAACTTTGCCGTCGTTGCCTGGGTTTATGCCCAAATCGGAGGCAAGAATGGCTTTTTCAATGGCTTTGATGGTGGAGGCATCGTAAGGTTGAATTTGCAGCAGCCGCGCCTCGGGGACGGTAACGTTGCCCACCTGATTTATGGGCGTTGGCGTACCGTAATAGTCCACCGTGATTTTGTCCAAAACACGGGGGTTTGCTCTACCTGCGCGGATTGTGTCCAGTTCCTTTTCCAGCACCTCGGTAGATTTCTTCATTTTTTCCTCGAAAGGTTTAGTTTGAGTTGACATAAAACTCCTCCTCTACGGTTGAATTTAGGATAGTGCCAAAGTTCAAGTTTTCGCCGTTGCAGGCTTTAACAATTCCGTTGGGTTCGTCTAGCCCAAAAACGAACGAGGGCGTGTTGGCTTCGATGAGAATATTGAGGGCGGCGCCGTCCACAAATTGCAGTTGTTTGGCTATTGCGGTGTTGTAATTCAGGGTTTTGTACATTTTAGCGGGCGGCTCGTTTTGGGGGACTTTGTTGGGAAGTTTGTCGTATACGCCAGAAACGCCGTTTTTGGTGTAAAGTACGCAATCCACTTCAAGTTCAGCGCCACGCAGGGCGGCGACGCTATCGGTGGAAAAAAACGGGTGGCACAGCCCTGCGGCGTGGAAGACGGCTATTCCGTCCGCCATGAGGGCTAGGGCGCGGTATTTATCGTAGACATCGGTGATATTGGCGAACGGCATGGGTGTCATTACGGCGGAGCGTATACCACGCCGTTTGAAGGCCTCGGACATATAAATGGCGTTCATCACGGTTGCGAGCATACCGATTTGGTCGGCGCGCACCCTATCCATGACGTTTTGCCCAACTCTGCCGCGCCAAAAGTTGCCGCCGCCCACTACTAGCGAAATTTCCGTACCAGCCTCGAGGGCGGTTTGCAGGTCGGCGGAGATGGAGTCTATGGTTGCATCGCAGAAACCGTGATCGGATTCGCCCGCAAGTGCCTCGCCGCTTAGCTTTATTAATATTCTTTTTAGCATGATTACTCCTTTTGTTGTTGCAAAAATTTTATCTGATTGATTACATTATACATTATTTTCGGAAAAATGACAAAAATATTTTTTTATAATTTTTTATAATTTTTTTTGGAGATTACAGGTTACAACAAAATAAAAACCGCAAAGCCCCGCAAATTCGGCGTTCCGCTAGAATTGTGTACAAAATATTATTTTTTTGTTACAAATTATTTTTTTGTATTGACAAGCGTGAAAATATTGGTTATACTGAATTTGTAGTTATAATTTTAACAATTTTAGCAACAACCACGAAAGGAGAAAACTATGTTTTCAAAATTAAGAAGTAAATTATTAGTATTGTTGGCTGCAACGTTGTTTGCTGTGCTGTTGCCAGTTTCGTTTATGGCTGCCAATGCAGATGTCGCCGCATTTACCCAATTTGAAATAAGCAGCACAACTGTAGAACCTGGTCAACCAGTAACAATATCAGTAGCCACAGTAGGTGCAACTTACGTATTTGCGGAATCCGCTGGAATACGCATACCTGCCACAATGCTAACAGGCGAAAACGTCGCTCCTCGCAGGGCAACGTGGACGCTAACGGTTACTCCGTCAACAACTCAAATTTTAACGTTATTCGCAAGCGTTGACCAAACAGGAACAAACGCCGCAAGTATCGCTGTTCCCATAACTGTTAATGTTGCACCCGCAGTTGCACCAGCAGTTCCGCCGCCTTTGCCAGAAGTTCCCGCTCCAGCCCCCACGCCGCCGCCAGTAGTGCAAACAGGCAACGTTATTCATAGCGTTACCGAAACAACTTCATCGGCACCAGGCAGGGTAACACTTACCGTTGTTACTAACGCCGAGCCAGGTTTTGTTTGGATTAACGTCGCCGACCGTTTTACGCAAGGCGTTATAGTTTCGCAAAATGCCAACGAAATCACTTGGGAAATAGACTATCTGCCACCATCATTTGTACCGCACCAAGCCATAGTATACGCCAATAGCGAGTATTTGCTAGATGGTTTTGAGGCTAGTCAAAACGTAGCAGTAAACCTAACCGCAGTATACGTGCCAACAGCAGTACCGCAAATACTTAGAACCACATTAAGCCAATCTTCCATAGATGACGGCGGACAGATAACAATAACAGTACGCACTAACGCCGATGTAGGCTTTGTTTGGGCGATGGTAGATGGTAACAGGGTAAATCTTAGCAGGAATACTGGCGTTGTAACAGGGCAGCAAATAACTTGGTCTGTTGCGGCTCGCCCCATTCGTACGCAGGATATAGAAATTTTTGCTAATACCGAAAATACTGATTCTGGTGCTGTTACTGGTAGTGCTCGCATAAACGTACGCGAACGTGGCTGGACAGAACGCCCAGGCGACTGGATTCTTACCGCTACTTTAACGGGCAATAACTTCCTACAAATAGGCGAAACAACCGAAATTAGCTTGCGGACAACTACCAATATTTCCAGAGTTTGGGCAATGGTAGACGGCACAAGAGTAGAGGGTCGCCGCATGGGTTCTTCGGAAACGGATATTCGTTGGGTTATTTACGGCATTGCTCCGCAACGTACCCAAAGTGTTGAAGTATTTGCAGGCAGAAACCTTGACGACAGAGATCCCGCAACAACTACAGTAAACATAATGGTAATAGGCACAGAGCCGTTATAATATATACCCTAACAGGGGTTGCAAACTGTAACCCCTGTTTTGTGCTGTCTATAAAATTTAATATATAATTTAATGTAAAATTGTTTTTATTGCCCAAATACCGAGGTGAAAAAATGGCAAAACCAACCAAACCAAAAATATTCTTCGAGCAATTTGAAACGTTCTACTATTTCCATGGCAGTTCGCAAAATTGGGAAATGACAAACTTTCACGTTCACGATCAACACGAAATTTTGCTGTTTCTCAGTAGCGGCTCTACTTTGGAGATTGGCAACCGCCTTTATTTGCCGAAATCTGGCGATTTATTCTTCATAAACGACAAAGAATATCACCGCACACGAGGTTTGCCCAATAAATCGTACGAACGCTACGTTTTGCAGTTTGCCCCTGCTTTTTTTGCGGAGATTTCCGCCGCTTTCGGCTATAATTTTACTATGTATTTTGAAAATCGTCCGCCAAATTTTATCCACCGCATAAATTTATCCGAGAACAATTTAATCCGAATTGAACAGCTTTTCGCCAATATCGAGCGAAATATCATAAATCAAGCAGATATAAATCCAAAAACAGCCAAAAATGGCGAAATTTACACTAAAAACGCCAACCCAAAAACCGCCGCCGTAAAGCTAAATTTAGCAATTTTAGAGCTACTTATCGCAATCAACGAATTATACGAATTTCTCACAAAAGAGCCAGCCGAAACAATTCACAACGCCCACAATTCCGATTTTCCCGCCGAAACCGCCGCACCAATCACGCAACGCAATCTTATCGCACAAATTAAAAATTATATCAAAAATAATATAGAAGAAAAAATTTTGCTGAACGATATTGCAAAAACGTTTTTCATTTCGCCATATTATCTAAGCCACTATTTTAAGCAAGAAACAGGATTCAGCTTGGCGGCATACATAACGCACAAAAAAATCGAACTCGCCAAAACCTTGCTAAATGGCGGTTA
>WRKK01000230.1 GCA_009782245.1 Defluviitaleaceae bacterium
CCCCTACAAAAACGCTACCCCTACCCGTAGGGGCGACCGTCCTCGGTCGCCCGTCCCCCCATAAATCGGTTTTGAAGTTGTTTGAATTTGTTTGAAGTCCATACAGAAAGCGGTGTTAAAGATAGAAATACTAAGAACATACTCTGTTCCAGCGTTTGCAATATTTTATAATAGACATATATGGATTGCTTTGCTTGCTTGTATTTCTACACAGGCGTTGAAAGTGCTTACAGGTTACGCCTACAATAAAACCATAAATAAAGCACTATTCTTTAGCACTGGCGGAATGCCAAGTTCACATAGTGCGCTGGTTACAGCATTAACTGTCTCGTTAGGCGTTTCGGAGGGACTAAACTCGCCGATTTTTGCGGTTGCTTTAATTTTTTCTATTATAATAATGCACGATGCGGCTGGCGTTCGCCGTGCGGCTGGCAAACACGCCGAAGTAATAAATATGTTGGTAGAACGACTAGAAAGTATAGGTATTACACCCGATAAAAAGCTGAAAGAAATGCTGGGGCATACGCCGATTGAAGTTGTGGCGGGTGCAATTTGGGGTGTTTTGGTTGCCTCTGTAACTCAATGGATACTATTAGGGATAATTTCATGACAAAAAATATACAAAAAAACATAAAAAATATGAATACTATGAATATAGCTGTGCCTAGTGCAACACCTGTAACTTTGGCAGATATACAAAGCCCGCAGGATATTAAACAGCTAACCGTTGCCGAACTTACCGCAATAGCGGCGGAAATACGCCAATTTTTGGTGCGTAATATCGCAAAAACTGGCGGACATTTAGCGTCCAATTTGGGCGTGGTTGAACTTACTTTGGCGTTGCACAAAGTTTTTGACACGCCAACCGACAAAATTATCTGGGACGTTGGGCATCAATCGTATGTGCATAAAATATTAACAGGCCGCCAGCAGGATTTTAAGCGGTTACGCAAATTGGACGGCTTAAGCGGGTTTCCAAAATCCCGTGAAAGTGCCCACGATGCGTTTGATACGGGACATAGCTCTACCGCTATTTCCGCTGCGTTGGGCTTTTGCACCGCCCGAGATATTAGCAACCAAAACCACCACGTTGCCGCAATAGTCGGCGATGGCTCGATGACGGGCGGGTTGGTTTACGAGGCACTTAATAATGCGGGTCGCTCGGGTACAAACTTGTTGGTTGTGCTGAATGATAACCAAATGTCCATTGCCGAAAATGTGGGCGCAATATCTCGGCACTTAAACGATATTCGCACAACGCCAATTTATCGGGACGTAAAAAAAGATGTGCATAAAATTTTGCAAGCTGTTCCGCTGGGCAAAAAAATTGACAAAACAATAGAAAAAATCAAAGATGCCGTTAAATACACCGTAGTACCAGGCATTTTGTTCGAAGAGTTGGGCTTTCAGTATTTTGGACCTATCGATGGGCATGATATTAAACTTCTGCTAAAAACCCTGCAAAAGCTGCAAAAAATAAAAGGCCCCGTATTATTGCACGTTGTAACCAAAAAGGGCAAAGGCTACAAACTAGCCGAAAAAGCCCCCGATACGTTCCACGGCGTAGATGCTTTTAGTGTGAAATCTGGCAGAACGCTAAACTCGCACAACAAGCCGCTTGCAACCTACACGGATATTTTTGGCGATACAATAGTAAAATTAGCCCAAAAAGAGCCAAAATTAGTGGCAATAACGGCGGCAATGCCTGGCGGTACTGGGCTGGATAAATTTCGGCAAACGTTCCCCGACCGCTTGTTTGACGTTGGAATAGCCGAAAGCCACGCCGTTACTTTTGCGGCTGGCATGGCAAAATGCGGCGTAATTCCGATAGTTTCTATATATTCCTCGTTTTTGCAACGTGCCTACGATCAAATTTTGCATGACGTTTGTGTGCAAAATTTACACGTGATTTTTGCGGTTGACAGGGCTGGTATTGTCGGGGCGGACGGCGAAACCCACCAAGGTTTGTTCGATATTTCCTACCTTTCGCATATGCCCAACATGACCGTTATAGCACCAAAAAACAGGCTAGAGTTTCAAGAGATGTTGCGGTTTGCCGCCTTTTCGCACAAAGCACCCATTGCAATACGCTACCCAAAAGGCACAGCATCGGAAATTTTGCCAGATTACGCCGCCCCGCTAACTTACGGCGAACCCGAGATTATCCTAAAGGGCGAAAATATAGCGGTTGTATCGGTGGGTACTATGATGGATACCGCCTACAATGCCGTGCAGAACCTTATCCAAAGCGGCTATAATCCTAGCTTGTACAATGCTCGGTTTATAAACGGCTATAAATCTACCAAATATTTGCACGATTATTCGTTTGTGTTTATTTTGGAAGATAGCGTAAAATCGGGCGGTTATGGCGAAAAATTATCCGCCGCCGCCACAAATGAATATTTTATGTGCCTAAATGACCAAAATGGTCAAAATAGCCAAAATGGTTATAACAAGCCAAAAAACGAACGTCCGCCGCAATTTCACACTTTAGCGTTCCCCGATAAATTTATCGAACAAGGCACACGCGCCGAACTGTTCAAACGCTACGAACTAGACGAAGAGGGCGTTACTAAACGGATATTGAATTTAATAGGCTTGTCCACAAATTAAAAACCGTGGGGCGCCCGCCTGCCGGCGGGCAGGCTGCCCCACACCCCGCAAGGAGCGCGCCCCTTGACCCGCTAATTTTTTATGTACAAAAAGCAATTTTTAGAAAATATTTGCTAACGAAAATAAATTTATGGTAAAATTATTTTATCAGTTTAATCAAAACAACAAGATAAGACTGTCCTAATATACGGTAAATTAACAAAAAATTTGCGGGGTCAAGGGGGCGCGCTCCCTTGCGGGTGTGGGCAGCGCCCACGGTTTTAAGGTTTTGGGATATGTCTTTATAGAAAAGAGGGAAAATTTTATGTCATCAAAAAGGATAGCTGCAAAAGAATGGAAACGCAAACGCAAGCAGCAGCAACTGGCTTTTAGAGCAGGTTTGGCGGGCGTTATTTTGCTAATAGCAGGAATAGTTGGCTTTATTAGCTGGGATTTGTGGAGCCGTACATATGTAATGACCTTTGCGGGCGAACGAATCAGCACCGAAGAATTGCGGTTTTTTAACCTATTAACTTGGTTTACACAAGACCCAGACGCTTTAGGCTGGGATATTACGACGGCAAGCCTGGAACAGCTGACACAATCGCTGATAATCCACCGCGAGGCCGCCAACCACAACCTGGAAATTACCGAAGAAGAGTTTAACCTAGCCGCCGAAACCGCTCTAAATGTAGCCTTTATGATAGAAAATACTGACGGCGTTTCAATGCCCAATATTTCCATGGATAGGGTTATTGAAATAATGACAACCGACTTTTTTGCCGACCAGCTACGCGATATTTACACCGCCGATTTCGTCATAAACGAGGAAGAATTTGCCGTAACGTTCAGCGAATTTTTTGAGGCTAATAGGGGAATGTTCGTTGAAATGGACTTCAAAATGTACCAATTTACCGATATTGACACCGCAATGGACGTGTGGCAAGCGTTCCACGATGCAGAACCAGAATTTTTTGATACAATATATCAAGGGCAAATATTGGCTGGCATGGTAGATGGCATTGCAGACGTGGAAATTCCAGTATTCTCTATACTAGATTTGCGGCCTGTGCCAGAACTTGAACCCTATATTGCCGAACTGGAAGCCTTTGAAGTAGGCGATTTTTCAATGCCAATACAAATAGAGTTCGGGACATACCTAATTTTTGCGTTGGATTTCTTTTATGAATATTCCGACGAAGAAATAGAAGAAATGTTCCGTGAAGAATACACGCTAAGCAATCGCAACATACTATTTTCGGAACAAATAGAGGTATGGCGCGAAACGCTTAATATTCAGTTAAATCAACGTGGTATCAATGCAGCATGAGCATGACTATAGGAATTATCAGTAACGCCAGCCGAGATATTGGCTTAGCGTTTACAAACGAGGTTACAAAATGGCTTATTAGCAAGGATTGTAAGCCGATTCTTGAACCAGCACAAATGCACAAAAGTAACTTTTTGCTAGTTTTGGGCGGCGATGGCACTATGCTGCAAGCCGCCTCGCTAGGTGCAAAACACGATATACCTATCCTAGGTATAAATTTAGGCAGTTTGGGCTACTTAACCGATGTTGACCGCAACGACGGCATAGCCGCAATAGAAAAAATGCTGGCTGGCAACTTTATTTCTGAATATCGCATGATGCTGGAAGTGGACAACGAACTAGCACTAAACGATGTTGTAATTCACGGGAACGGTATGCTGATTAGTGTCCGCATCTGCATTAACGGCAACCACATGGATACAATACGTGCCGACGGAATCATCGTATCTACGCCAACTGGCTCTACTGCTTATAATTTATCGGCTGGCGGCCCAATATTACGCCCCGATAGCGAAATGATTGTACTTACCGCCGTTTGTCCGCATAATTTATACACGCGCCCTTGGGTGCTTTCGGCGACAGACGAGCTAACTTTAGCGTCCGTGAACGAACACGAGAAAAAAGTAATAATTTACATGGACGGCGTTGAAAAATTACAAATAATGCACGGTGAAAGTGTAACCGTAAAAAGTTCGCAATACAAAACAACAATAGTAAAGACGGCGGGTATAGACTTTTTTGAAATACTACGCAAAAAAATGGGTGGTCAAAAGTGAAAATAAATCGGCAAAAACGCCAAAAAAAAATTTTAGAACTAATCGGCACAAACAACGTAGAAACGCAGGACGAACTTACGAAAATGCTGATAGATGCGGGCTTTAACGTAACACAAGCAACCGTGTCTCGTGATATACATCACATGAAACTGACAAAAATAGCCTATGCAGGGGGCTATAAATACGAACTGCCAGTACAACGCAACCAAGCGGAACTGCTAAAACTTAAGCGGGTTTTTGTGGACGGATTTGTTTCCATGGAAAATGCTGGCAATTTGCTAGTAATACGTACTTTTAACGGTATGGCAATGGCGGTGGCAGCCGCACTAGATTCTATGAACCTGCCCGAAGTTGTCGGCTGTATTGCTGGCGATGACGCAATATTTTGTGCCACAAAATCCGAAGAAACGGCTGTACACCTAATGGAAAAATTAAAAAGGGCTATGGAACGATGATTACTGTTTTACGTGTTAAAAATGTCGCCATTATCGAAGAAGTGGAACTAACCTTTGGCGAGGGCTTGAATATTCTTACTGGCGAAACTGGCACGGGAAAATCTATCCTCATTGAGGCTATAAATTTTTTGCTAGGCAACCGTGCCAGCAAAGATTTTATTAGAAACGGTGCAGAAACCGCATCTGTTGAGGGAATTATTTCCATCGAAGATGAGGACGGTTTTAATGCCCTAAAAAATTTGGGGCTAAATTTAACGGACGATTCCGACAATTTTTATGATACCGAAAACGCCAGTAATTTCAACGCACAACCTGTCGAATTGCTTATAACACGCTCGCTTAATACGCAAGGCCGCTCAACTTGCCGCATAAATGGCCGCAATGTTACTGTTGGTATGCTAAAAGAAGTGGCTGCTTTTTTGGTGGACATTCACGGGCAACACCAGCATCATTCACTACTAGATGCCAACAAACACATTATTTTGCTAGATAGATTTTGCGGCACAGAATTACAAACGCTAAAAACGGAACTAGCCGATTTAATAGCCGATTACCGTGAAGTATCTCGCCAGTTAAAAGAGTTGCAAGGCGTTCCAGGCCAGCGGGAGGCACAAATGGAAATATGGCAATTTCAGGCGGACGAGATTAGCAAGGCAAAGTTAAAATTGGGCGAAGAAGAAGAACTGGAGCAAAAACGCAACCGCCTAAGTGCAACGGAAAAACTTGCAAAGCACTCCAACGAGGCACTGTATTTGCTGTATGGCGGCACTTTTGACGTTTCGTCGGCAACCGACCAAATTGGCAAGGCGTTGCAGCACGTAACCGATTTAGCCCGTTTTGACGAAAGCAAGCGCCCGCTAGTAGCCCGCATAAACGAACTTTCCATACAGCTAACCGATATTATCGAAGATTTATCCAACTATCAAAAATCGCTGGATTCGGACCCGCACGTGTTAGAGCAGTTGGAAAGCCGATTAGATTTGATATATCGGCTAAAAAAGAAATACAAGGGCAATGTAGAGGATATTTTGGCACATTTTGACAAAATATCGGAACAATTAGCAAAATACACCAACATAGAGGACGAAATAATACAGCTTACCGCCAAACGCCGCGAAAAAATGCAGATAGTAGCGGCAAAATGCAACGAGATGACCGCAATCCGCCGCAAGCAATCGGAGATAATTCAGGCACGTATAGTGGAATCTTTGCAGGATTTGGGCATGAAAGATGTACAGTTTGCAATTTCAATAGAAAAACAGGCGGCGTTTACGGCAAACGGCAACGATAAATTAGAGTTTATGATTTCACCAAACGTGGGCGAAACCCTAAAGCCGTTATCGCAAATAGCATCTGGCGGGGAGATGTCCCGCATTATGCTGGCGTTAAAGGAAGTTATGGCGGACGTTGACAAAATAGGCACACTAATATTCGACGAAATAGACACAGGCGTAAGCGGACGAACAGCCCAAAAAGTGGCAGAAAAGCTGACAAAAATAGCCAAAAGCCATCAAATTTTGTGCATAACGCATTTACCACAAATTGCGGCAATGGCGGACAAACATTTTGTAATATCCAAAGCAGTCAACCGCCACGAAGACCGAGAAGTAACCCTAACCTCAGTCCGCGAACTACCAGTACACGGCACAATCCAAGAACTAGCCCGTTTAATCGGCGGCGCACAAATAACAGCCGCAACCATCAAAGCCGCCGAAGAAATGCACGAAATGGGGATTTTGTTGAAAGATTCAAAAGATTAAAACCGTGGGGCGCTGCCCCACACCCCGCAAGGGAACGCGTCCCCTTGACCCCGCTAAATTTTTAAGGGTTTTTCGGTGTTAAATTTATGATGTAGTGGTTAAATTTGCGGCGGTTCTCTCGTAGGGGCGGATAATATCCCATAAGCACCAACTTAACAAAAAAAAGTTCACAAATACCAACAAATCGGTTAAAATTGAATTAACACAAAACAACAACCGAG
>WRKK01000231.1 GCA_009782245.1 Defluviitaleaceae bacterium
GGAATTGCTGAAGAAAAAGGGAATTTATTATAATTTGGTAATGGCTCAACGGCAGAGTGCCGCTAAGCAGGCGGAAATTGCGGAGAAAGTGGAGAAACAGGCACAGGGCGGCGAGGTTTTTGCTTGATTTTGGGGAAAGTTATCGGCAATCCCCAAAATTCCCACTTGACAACATCAAACTTTAGCAGTATAATCAAATAAAAATAAATTTTCACGGGAGGTCATTATGACAGAATTAACAATCCAATTAGACGAAACGTTAAAAGCAGATGCCGAAACTGTTTTTGGGCAAATAGGACTAAATGTTTCCGAGGCGGTAAAGTTGTTTTTTACGCAAACTGTACTCGAACGGGCGCTACCGTTTACGCCGCTTAATGAAAAGGCTGAAAATGCCGAAACCGATGACGAGGCTTATGACAGATATTTTAATCCTGTAAATTTGGCAAGGCTTAAAGAATCGGAAGAGCAGGTAAAAAGGGGCGAGGTTATAACCTTTACTATTGAAGAATGGGAAGAGTACACAAAATGTTAAAATACGTTACATTCGCTACAAACGCTTGGGAAGACTACCAATACTGGAAAGACGTAAACGACAAGCGGAAAATCAAGAAAATTGACAAACTTATCAACGAAACAAGAAGAACGCCGTACATAGGAACGGGCAAGCCAGAGCAACTAAAACACGACCGCTCGCACCAATGGAGCAGGCAAATTGACGAAGAACACCGATTTGTATATGAAATTGCAGACGAAATGCTGATAATCCACCAATGCAAGGGGCATTATTAGCATACTCGAACAACTTAAAACCCCAACCAATGAAGAAGAAGTGGGCGAACATTATTCGCCCACTTTTTAGCACAACAATTAAAAACAACCCCCCACAAAAAAATCCTGTGGGGGGAGAAAACAAACTAACTCAGTTGGCTAAATTGAGTCTTATCTGCACCGCAAAGCGGGCAAGTCCAAGTATCTGGCAAATCTTCAAATTTTACACCTTCGGTTTCTTCGTCGTATTCATAGCCACATAAATCACAGATATATTTCATATTTTCACCTCTTTTCTGGTTTTCTGGTTTTCTGGTTACGTTATTTTTGGGATTACAAGCCGTTTATTAAAATTTCCAGGCCGCGGCGTAATACATCGTCCTGATCGGAATCGGTTTGCTGTACGGCAACATCGGGAATAACCCCTATGTCATTGATAACTCCGCCGTTTCTTCTAAAATATTCTTCCGTGGTTAGCACTAATGCCCCGCCGTTTCGCAACGAATGTACACTTTGCACTAAACCTTTTCCGAAAGTTGTTTCGCCTACTATTATAGCGGATTGACTGTCTTGTAAAGCTGACGATATAACCTCTGGTGCAGAGGCGGTAAAGCGGTTGACCAAAACCACAACGTTATCAAAAGGCAACTGGTTTAGGAATGACGAATAAGTAAGCCGCCGCCCCGTGCTGTTGACCGTGTGCAAAATTGGGCCGCTAGGCACTAATTGACCAGCAATATCGATAGCAACATCTAAATAACCGCCAGCATTGCCCCTAAAATCTATAATAATGCCCTCAACGCCCTCCGACTGAATTTGTGCCAAAGAGCGGCGCAAATCATCGCCAGTCGTAAACGCAATGCTGCTTATCTGAATATACCTAAAGTTATCCAAGTTTGGCAAGCCTTGTGCCTCTGGGACATACGTCAACCTATCGGTAATTACCGTGGACGAACGTATTTCCTCTTTTGGGACGGTTAGCGTTAAGTTAGTGCCGTTGCGGTTAAGCTGCAAAACCACGGACGTTGTTTCTGGGTTTAGTATTATGTCGCGCACTTGGTCAACGGTCATATTTGTGGCATCATGCCCGTCAACGCTAACAATAATGTCGCCCAATAAAACGCCCATGCGTTGCGCTGGCGAATCTGGCAAAACACGCATGATAACAACGCCGCCGTCATCTAAGTTTGCCATGCTTACACCAATGCCAACCAACTGCCCCGATAACGATTCCGTAAAACTTTGCAAATCTTGGGGGCTTAAATATACGCTATAACGGTCTAACAACTCCGTCATGCCGTGTATAGCCGCTTCTAACAATTCATTGACGGTTACAGGATCGCCTACATATTGGGTAACTATAAGGTCTATTATTTCTGCTAAATGTAGCCCAGCAACTGCTGCTTGGTTGGGTGAACGTGTATTGCTTGCTTCTAGCGATTGCGGTACTGCCAAAAATAGCACAAGTACCAAAGTTAAAGCAAAAATCCGTTTCATAAAAAATCCCTCTCTATAAACTGCACTGTTATTTTATTGTGTACAATTCTATCTAGCAATATTGACAATCTGGTCGGCGTAATTGCTAACCAAGCCAACACGCATATATTCTATTAGTTCGTTGATTATATTTGCCGCCTCGCCCATGGTAAGCTGGCGGGACGGGTGGAAAAACCCTTGTTCATCGGGGATAGCCAGCCCAATCATGTGGGCAACCGAAACTTCACGCCTTGCCCAAGTTTCTATTAGTGAATCGTCTGCAAATGGCGTTATTGGCGTGGGGTTAAGCCCCATCGGCGTTAGCCCTAGCCCGCGAATCATTATCATAAACGCCTCTTGTCGGTCTATGGGATAATCAAAGAAGAACATACTGTTCGCACGACCAATAGCAAGCCCCGCACGGTACGCCGCCATTATATAAGGATATTCTGGGCGGGAGTTGGGTACATCGTGGAAAACGGAAGTGTCGGGTTGTATGGCTCTAGCCCTTGCGGTTGGTTGCGGCTCCAAAGGTAGGCGTAAAGCCCGTGCCACCGCCGCCACAAACTGCCCACGAGTTATCGCATGGCTTGGCTGGAAAAATCTTGGGTCGCCGTTTAACACGCCTGTGCTAAATAGCCGCCGTATGTCGTCTTCGGCGGGGTTGCCGCGCAAAAAACTTAAATCGTGGGCTGGCAACTGTTCAAAAGCGTTTGGAATACTCATGCTAATTGTGCCGCTTGCTGGCTCTGCCCACATAAAGTTGGGGGCTACCATTATATCGTATCGCAAGCCCACGTTGTTTTGCATAACTTCCCGAAAATTACCCTCAAAACTAATTGCCATTGGCTCGTTTTGCACAAATTGCAGCACCTTGTTCATTACAATGCTAGGCCTAATTTGATATTGCATTGCCCAGTTTTCACGCAACAAGGTTACATCTATGCGGTGCGTTTCTGTTGCCGACCACGGACTGCGGTAGCCGTGAAACGAACCTTGCATATCTTGCGTAATTACCTCGCCAGAAGTGGTTTCTATGAAAACCAATCTGCCCGAAATATCCCCTCTGTAATAGCTTACACCTGGCGTAATATCTTGGATAATGCTAACGCCAAAGTGCGACATACTCGCATCTAGTTCAAAAATATCGTCGCCCATTGCGATTACTTCTGTCCAACTGGCACGTTGCACCTCGTATGTAAATATCAGCTGCGAACCCTCTAGCCGATAATTTACGGCAAAAGGCATATTTCTGGTGATAGATACAACATCGGTATTGGTGGCATCGCTGGGCATTATGCGGTGGGTAACGTTAAAGCTGCCCACATTAGAAGTAACGTCAACGCCGCCGCCGCGCACAATCTCGATGTTCCCGTCAAACTGCACAGGAGAGCCGTTCAAAAATACCAATTCAGAATACCGCATTACTGTGGTATCGTTGCGGTTGCGGTTGCCGTTGCCAGCCGATTCTGCTATAAGTACCTCGGTTGTTAGGGGCAACCGAACGCCCTCGCTAATTCCGCCAAAAAACCCCATGTCTCCTATGCGATTGTTTACACGGTTGTTAATCATGTTTTGTGCGGGGGTTAGGTTGCTCGCCAAAACGTCAACGTTGGCAAATCCTAAAAATCCAGCAAAAGCGAAAACTGCGGTTAAAGCCGTTAAAGCCCTTAAAGCCCTAAAAATCTTGTGTTTCATAAAATTCCTCCTTTCGGGCAAAATATTTTACCGTTCAACCAAAATTATATATCCGTCAACTTCCATGCCAGCGGTGGCGGTTGGTAGCGGCGGCGGCACCATTACCCGTATTTGCTGACCAATTTGCAAATTGCTTGCGTGTATAACTTGATCACGGTCAACTATTATAACGTTGTCTTGCAATGGAATCGCTACCGTTGCGGTTGCGTTTACATTGCTGATTAGCGACCACACGCCAGTTACAGCGTTGCGAACGTGAACATCTCGCAAGGAAATTGCGCCGTCATCTGTTGCGTAGATAATGCCGCGAATCGCTTGCGTTGCATAAGGTGCATCGATGACCCTTGCGGCACGGCTGCCGTCAATTATTACGTTGAAAACTTGATCAACAACGGAATCTTCCGTAAAATCGATAAAATCGTTAATATCGAACAAGCCGTCGGCGTTTATAAATAGCGTGTTATGGTCGATTGTAAACTCCCGTTCGATGGGCGTAAAGTGCCATTCTAAGCCGTCAAACAGTGCCATTGACTGCACTCTAAAACTGTTGCCCTGATCCACACTTTGCACACGCCCGCGCGCAATTTGCACTCCGCTATAGCTTGGTGCAGGCGAAATATCTACCACGGCGGCGTTGTTTTGCCCGTTAAGCGAAACAACAGCGTGATCCCACGGCATAATTTGGCTACCCGTTACAAGCCGACCGTTGCGGCGTACTATTGTGCCGTCATCGGTGCGGATTGCACCATCGTTGGATAATACATGAAAACCGCCGTTGCCGTCAATACCCACAACGGTGTCGGGGTTAAGCAACTCGTCCCTGCCGTCTCTAAAGGAAACCATGCGGACACTTTCGCCACCAAAGCTATTTTCAAGTGCAATGTAGGCCTCGGCGGACGAGCGGCGTAAAAATTGGTTGACATAAGCCAGCGTTACAGGGCGGCCGTTAAAAAAGTAATCTATTTGACCCGTAAGGCTAAAATGGGCTATTTGGCGATGGTTAGACCAGCCCGTTTGCCCTAATTCTTGGGCGTTTTGCAGGATTAGCTGATTTTGGATAATATCGATGTTTGTCAACTGTCCACGGACAATATTGTTGATATGACGGGCATTTCCGCCCTCCAACTCCATCGAAACAACCGATTCCATTATTTGCCCAGGTGCAAGTGTAGCTTGGTTTATCAGCAATCTTGCCCAATCGCCCGATTGAATTTGTGCGGCGTTAATTGGACGGGCATCTTGGCGAACCATAACAGAGTTGGGCATTGAAAACCAGGCGGTACGCCCATTTTCAAATTCCATTAAAAAGTTGTGCATATTGCCCTCTGTGCGAAAATCCACGATTCTGCCGTAACGGGTTGTGTAGTTGGTTGTGGCACTTAACGCTGTTATCATGCTGGGGTCGGCGGGGTCGGTGCGGAAAGAAACCACGTTGCCTGGCTCGATGGAATCCATTGTTGTCGCCCGTGGGTTGTTTCGCATATTGGGGAAAAGTGCGTGGATTCCGCCGATTGTGTTTCGCATATCGTAATGTTCGGTTTTTTGCACCTGAATTTCGCCAGCGTTATAGTTGAAAGTGCGTTCAATGCCTTGGGCATCAAATATGGTCAAATATCCCAAAAATGGGTTATTTTCAATTACAATGCCCCATGTTTCTGGCTGTATTACAAAATTACCCAAAAACTGCATTTCTGTGATAAGGTTGTTTGTAAGGTTTATGGAAAACAGGCTACCGTACGGCATTGTCGCTAATGGCTGCCATGTTGTGCCAAGCCGAACCTCTGGGCCTAGTGGAGTTCCGTCATCACGGAACATACCTTGTGCAAGTGCATAAGTGTGCGCTCTGCCAGTTTCGTCAAGGAAAGTTGCCGTTCCGTTTAGCGGGTTGATAATTTGCAATCGTCCCATTGCTTGGCGGCGTTGCAAATCGCCCGTAACAACCACGTAAAATACCGTGCCAGTGGGCGGGTGTACAATATATTCGATAGAATCGCCGACATCTAGCAGGGCAAGTCCGCCAACCACGCCGTTTTTCAGCACAACTGCATCTTGCGTACCCACTTGCGGCGAGCCGCCCAACTGGGTTGTAAAGCGAAGTATGTCTATTGCACCGTCGTTGCGGCGCACCCGAATTTCACGCCAAAGTTCGGCGGTGTGGTCGGTAATAGCTTGTGCATCAACTATTGCGCCAACCGTGCCGTGCAAGCGTTGCAAGCCCGTAAACGAGTGAAAAATGGTATCCAACGCGCGGCCAGCCCAAGCGGCCTCCATGCGGGTAATGTTGTCAAGCGGCCTAAAGTTAGTGCCATCGCCTACCATAACGCCGTTTCTTGCAAGCAAATCTACACTCTGGATACGTTCGGCAGAAATAGAGTTCCAATCGTTAAAGCCGTACACAGACTGTAATAACGCTTGTTGTAAGGTTTGCGGTTGCAAAAAGGCGGCGGCGTTTTGCGATACGACTGCCTGAACAAGCCAATCGGCAAATTCTTCACGGGTAGTGGGCGAAAATCGGTCAAAAACGATGGGCGGATCTGCCTCTGGGTCAACTACAACAGGCGGCTCTGCGGCGGGATCGGGCGGCGGTGCAAAAGCAGCCGTAAATTGTTCGGGGGTAATTAAGCCCATGTTTCGTGCTAGTGCCATAAATCCCATAAACTCAACATCTTGTGCAGATGCACCTGCTGGCAACACATCTTCGGCTGCACCAGCGGCTTGTGCGGCGGCCTCTTGCCCAGCCATGCGCAACACAAAAGAAAGTGCCTCTTGCCTAGTTAGTGCATCGTTTGGCCTAAACGTGGGTGCATTGCCAGAAAAAAAGTTATACACGCCACTTCTAATAATGGCATCTTGTGCGGCAGCGCCAGCGGGTAAATCGGCAAAGTTTAGGTTGCCAATCAAATAAGCCGCCTCTTGTCTGCCAACGTAAATGTTGTAAACAGGATCGCTAAAAATAAAGTCGTCTGTATGGTTTGTAATGCTGGCGTTTAGCTGTTGCGGCACTAAAAACCCCGCAAACGCCGCCAGTAACGCAATTAATACAATTTTGCCTTTTCGCATAAAAGTCTCCTTAATAAAATTTCCTTGCCAAATCCCGCTATTTTGTGTTTTTTGTGGGATTGGTTGTTTCAATAATTTACGTTATAGGGGACGGGCGACCGAGGACGGTCGCCCCTACAACGACGCTACCCGTAGGGGCGACCGTCCTCGGT
>WRKK01000232.1 GCA_009782245.1 Defluviitaleaceae bacterium
AGTGCTTGCACCGCTTGCGGAACTTGCGTAATGCAATGTCCGCAATCGTTGGATATTCCAAAATATATGCAAGAAATGGCGGCAAAAGGCTACTAAAAAGGAGAATTTTATGTTAGCATTAGAAGAACTGCAAAAACAACTTTTGCCCTACAGGCAACATCTGGCAGAAATGGGGAACTCTCTTTGACCTGCCAAAATTACGGCAAAAAATAACCGACCTAGAAACCGAAACCAACAAACCAGGCTTTTGGGACGATTCCGCTAATTCCCAAAAATTATTGCAGGAAATAAAAGTTGTTCGCAGCAAAGTAACGGGCTTTGAAAAACTGCAAACCCAGTACGATGACGCTATTACAATGGTAACTTTAGGGCTGGAGGAAACCGATGAATCCGTAACAGCCGAATCCGAGGAACTAGCCGCAACATTTATTAAAGATTACAACAACTTTCGCACCGCCATTTTGCTAAGCGGCCGCTACGATGCCAATAATGCGATTTTTACGCTACACTCTGGTGCGGGCGGCACGGAAGCCTGCGATTGGGTTGCTATGTTGTTAAGAATGTACTCCAAATGGGCGGAAAAACGGGGCTTTACCTTTGAAATTTTGGATATTTTAGACGGCGAAGAGGCTGGCATAAAATCGGTAACGTTCCAAATAAGCGGCGAAAACGCCTTTGGTTACTCTCGCTCCGAAAAAGGGGTGCATCGGCTAGTCCGCATTTCCCCGTTCGATTCCTCTGGGCGGCGGCATACTTCGTTTGCATCATGCGATATTATGCCCGAATTAGACGACGGTATTGACGTTGACATAAACTCCGACGACCTGAAAATTGACACGTATCGTTCGGGCGGCGCGGGTGGTCAGCACGTAAACAAAACGGAATCGGCAATACGCATAACCCACCTGCCAACAGGTGTTGTGGTGCAATGTCAAAACGAACGCAGCCAGTTTCAAAACCGCGACCGTGCCATGAAAATGCTAAAAGCAAAACTATACGCACTCCGCCAAGAGGAGCAACTTTCCAAACTTCAGGGCATTCGTGGCGAAGTTAAAGATATTGCGTGGGGCAGCCAAATTAGATCGTACGTTTTTCACCCCTACAACATGGTAAAAGATCACCGCACCAGCGAAGAAACGGGCAACGTGCAAAGCGTAATGGACGGCTCGTTGGACGCTTTTGTTAATGCTTATTTGATTTGGGAAAATAGTAACAATGCTTAAATTGCGGGGTGTGGGCGTTTTCTTATAAAAATGGACACTAAAAACCCCTTAAAAATTTTACGGGGTCAAGGGGAGAATCCCCTTGCGGGGTCCAGGGGCAGCGCCCTTGGCGGGGTGTGGGGCAGAGCCCCACGGTTTTGATTGTAATTTGAAAGGTTGTGAACCATTGGAAATAACGTTGACATTAAACCAATCTGGGCGGCGTTTTGATAGGTTTTTGGCGGCTTATTTGAACCTTGCGCCAAAATCGCTTATCCAAAAATTGTTGCGTAAAAAGCGGATAAAATTGAACGGCAAACGGGCAACGGGTAGCGAAATAACCGCCGTTGGCGATAATGTTATGTTTTATTTGTCCGCCGAAACCCTAAAAACGCTGATGGACGACAAACAAAAAAAGCCCAAAATAGCCCGCAACCTGCCAATATCCATAATTTACGAAGACGATAATATTTTGCTGGTAAATAAACCAACGGGCTTGCTAACTCATTCCAATACGCCAGCCGCCCAAGATACGCTAATATCCCGCATTGTTAGCTACCTGAAAAATACCCCAGATTTTACGCCGTCTGTTTGCAACCGCCTAGACCGCAACACCAGCGGGATTGTAGCTTGTGGCAAAAATATGCCAGCCCTGCAAGCCTTAAACGCAATTTTCGCAAACAAACAGGTTGACAAAATCTACCTAGCATTAGTTTGCGGCGAACTGACTAAACTGGAAAAACCAGAAAAACCAGAACAAACGGGCAAAACCAGCCATTTACACGGCTTTATTATAAAAGACGAAAAAGCCAACCGCTCGTATATACTGCAACAGCCGCAAAACGGGGCAACGGCAGTCCACACGGAATACGCAACCCAAAAAATAATAAATTTATCGGGCGGCGAAAAAATATCGCTTGTAAAAATATGGCTGCACACAGGCAAATCGCATCAAATACGGGCACACTTCGCCAACATTGGACACCCGCTAGTGGGCGATGTAAAATATGGTGCAAAAAAAATAAACACAATAAAAGCAACAAACGAGCAACAAACAGGGCAACGGCTACATTGTCAAACACTAAAATTTCACGATTTGCCGCAAAATAGCTTTTTACACTACCTAACAGGCAAAAAATGGACAGCACCAACCCCGCAAGATTTTATGCAAATATAAATGTAAATTTGCAACGTTACCCAATGGCGAACATTACCCGACCCTAACCAACAAAGCACCAAACCCCATTAAAAAATGAGCGGGTCAAGGGGCGCGCTCCTTGCGGGGTCAAGGGGCAGCGCCCTTGCGGGTGTGGGCAGAGCCCACGGTTTTAATATTTTACCAAGGAGGAATTTTTATGAAAATAGTTGTATTAGATGGTTACACGCTGAATCCTGGCGATTTGAGTTGGGACGGGCTAAAAAATTTGGCAACCGATTTTACTGTGTATGAACGCACAGCACCTAGCGAGGTTGTTGCACGGTCGGCGGGTGCAGATGTTCTGTTTACCAATAAAACAGTGCTAACCGCCGAGCATTTTGACGCATTGCCGACTGTGAAATATGTTGGCATATTTGCAACGGGCTATAATGTGGTTGACACAGCCGCCGCCGCAAAAAAAGGTGTTACCGTAACAAATGTTCCCGCCTACAGCACATATTCTGTGGCGCAACACGCATTTGCGTTATTGCTGGAATTATGCTTGCACCCGCAAGAACACAGCGAGGCGGTGCGGGCTGGCGAATGGGCGAAATCTATCGATTTTTCGTTTAGAAAATATCCGCTGATAGAGCTGCAGGGCAAAACGCTAGGAATTATCGGCTTTGGCGAGATAGGCCGCAAAATGGCAGAAATAGCCTATACTTTTGGACTAAATGTGCTGGCATACAAGCCCAATCCCGATGCAAACTACAAACACCCCGATTTTGCATGGGTTACTTTTGACGAAATTTTGGAACAATCGGACATTTTAACGCTGCATTGTCCGCTAACCCCCGATAGCCAAGGAATGATTAATAAATCGGCGTTGGCTAAAATGAAAAGTTCGGCTTTTTTGATAAATACAGCCCGTGGCGGCTTGCTAGTTGAGCAAGATGTAGCCGATGCACTAAACAACGACAAACTAGCAGGTGCAGGGCTAGATGTGCTTTCCACAGAGCCACCCGCCCACGACAACCCCCTGCTTACCGCCAAAAACTGCATAATAACGCCGCATATCGCATGGGCATCCAAAGAGGCACGTCTTCGCCTAATGGTTGCCGTTATCCAAAATCTTAACCAATTTTTGAACGGTACACCGATAAATGTGGTTAGCAAAATCTGACGAAAAATTTGACGAAAAATTTGAACCAAAATTTGAACCAAAATTTGAACCAAAATTTGAACCAAAATTTGAACCAAAATTCGAATCAAAATTCTAAAATAACAGGAGAGCAAAATCCATGAAAGCACTAATTTTAGCGGCAGGATATGCCACAAGAATGTACCCTTTAACCAAAGAGCAGCCGAAAGCGTTGCTCCCGCTAGGCAACCAGCCCATTATAAATTACATCGTTGACCAACTTAACACGTTGCCGAATCTGAACGAAATTATCGTAATATCTAACCATAAATTTTACCAGCAGTTTGAAACTTGGTCAACGCAAGTTGTGTCGGCTGTGCCGATAAGTTTGCTAAACGACGGCAGCACAAACGAAGATAACAGGCTAGGTGCAATCGGCGATATTAGGTTCACTTTGCAGCAAAAAAATATCGTATCGGAAGATTTTGTTGTAATTGCTGGCGATAATTTTATGACATACCCGCTATTGGAACAATACGAGTTTTTTTTGGCAAAATCCAGCGACACAATTTGTGCCCTAAAACTGGAAGATAAACAGCAATTAACGCAGTTTGCGGTCGCCACGTTAGACGAAACTAACAAAGTTGTATCTTTGGTAGAAAAGCCCGAAAATCCGCCATCTAACACGGCTATTTTTGCAACCTATTTTTTCCGCAAGGAAACTTTGCCGCTGTTTGACGAATATATTCAAACGGGCAATGTCCCCGATGCGCCTGGTTATTTTATTCAATGGCTGTATCAAAAAAAGCCCGTGTATGCTTATATAATGAACGGCGAATGCCACGATATAGGCACAATAGCCGCCTATGAGACAATGCAAAAAACTTTAGATTTGAGCAAAATAAGCAAAATAAGCAAAATAAATGCGTTAAAAACTCTTAAAACCGAGGGGGCATAACAATGGAACAATCCACAAAAGACAACATAGTTGGCTATGCGGGTTCGTTGTTTGGTGCATTTTTGTTTGTTAGTGCGATAAATTTGATTATAGTGCCGCAGGGGCTTTTTAGCGGCACCATGACAGGCATTGCCCAAATGATTGAATCCGTGTTGCGTGCCTTTGTTGGCTTACAAATACCCGAGGGCTCTAATGTTACGGGTATTGCGGTGCTAATGCTAAATATCCCGTTGCTTGCCTTGGCAATGCGAGTAACCAGCAAGGGCTTTTTGTATAAATCTGTTGTTACAATAATTTTTACGGCGACAACAATGTCGCTTATGCCCATTCCGTTGCAGCCGCTGATAGACGACCCGCTTACATCGTGCATTATTGGCGGTGCGTTGGCGGGCTTTGGTGCGGGCTTTACCTTGCGATGCGGCGGCTCGGGGGGCGGCACGGATATTATCGGCGTTTATTGTTCGGTAAAATATCCCAACTTTACGGTTGGCAAGGTTTCGATAATAATTGGCAGCATTGTATTTAGTTACGCCGCCATTGTTTACGATTTTAACACGGTTATTTATTCGGTGCTGTTTACGGCGTTTTATATCGTCGCCATCGATCACGCCCATTTCCAAAATATTAAAACTAGTGCGTTAATTTTTACCCGCAACCCAGAGGCGGTGCAAGCGGTTGTGCATAAATTAGGTCGCGGCGCTACTTGCTGGGAGGGGCAGGGTGCGTACACGGGCAAACATTCGCATATTTTCACGACGGTAATATCAAAATACGAAACGCACAGGCTAAAACGCATTGTCAACGATGCCGACCCGAACGCATTTATTATTTTCAACAATAAAGTGGACGTTAGCGGCAACTTTGAACGGCGGCTGTAAAACAAAATCCGCAAAAACACAGCCCTTGACCCCACTTTTTGGGATTTTTTAGTGAGGGAAATATGTTAGATTCTAAAACGATTGTAAATTTTATATTGCCACGGCTGATAAAAATATCGGTTAATATTTTAACTCGTGGGCCAGCAATTTTAGTAAGAGCGACCACCACAGTTTTACGCGCCAACATGATAACGCGCGTTGTGGCGGCTATATCGCTGTCCTTTTACGATATTTGGGATTACAGAAGAGGCAATATATCTAAACCGCAATTTATTCGCAATGTTTTGATGTCGTGGCTTATGGTGCTTTTTGGGACTGTTGGCTGGTATTTTGGTGCTGAATGGATTTTAATTGAAATTATCGTTGTCGGCTTTGAAGTGTTAGCAGGCGGTTTTATTGGCATGGGGATTTTTATGGTAGTGTTTAACGCACTATTTTCCGCCATTATGGATAAATTTTTAAGCTCCGATTCGCAACGTATGTTGGGGATAATCCGCAATTACACCCAAGATACCAAATTAATCAAAAAAATTAAACCCGCCGACCTAAAAAAAATGTACGCCGCTAAAAATAAGGATATATTTGCGTTGCAGTTGGTGAAAAAGTATCAGGAGTTGTAGGGTTTGCGGGGGGCGGACGAACGGGGACGTTCGCCCCTACCTGCGTATACTTAAGCTAAATAGGAATGGGAAAACGGGCGACCGACCCGTCTGCATACGCTTAGGCTAAATCGGAATAGGAAAACGGGCGACCGAGGACGGTCGCCCCTACAATATGCGTCCTCGGTCGCCCGTTCCCCATAATCGGTTGCACATTTGCCCCGCCGACAGGTAGGCGGGTAGCATCGTTTTTGTTTAGATTGTTTTTCTATACACGTGTCCGCATCGTGCAAAAAAAAATTTTCCCAACCCCTTGACATCTCAAAACCCCCATGATATAATCCATTTAACATCTAAACAGATGTTAAAACACTACCTTATGGAGGGAATTTTTATGAAAACCGAAAAAATCACGGTTAATCTTAGCGAAACCGAAGTTGCCCAGCTAGAGTTTTTAGTAGCGAAAGGGCTGTACGCCAGCAGAGCGGATTACATTAGGCTGGCAGTTAGAAGGCAAAACGAATTACACAAGGGCGATTTTGACCAATTTTTGGATATGCCCGAAACCCAGCCGAACACACGCAACATGAAATTTTTGGGAATTGCCCAGGTCAGCAAATTTGACCTAGAGGAGTATTTGGAAAGAGGGACGAAACTTAGCATAAAAGGCGTGGGTGTGCTAAACTTCCCCAAAGATGTGAGCGTTCAGTTAATTGAGCGGACTGTAGCAGATTTTAAGATGTCTGGTAAAATAGTGGCATCGGAGGAAGTAAAGGAATTTTTGGCAGGTAAGTTTAGTTAGATTTGGCAGTATTTGGCAAAATTTACAACGGCAAGATGGAGGAAATTTGCAAAATATCCTCCATCTTGTTCGGTTGGTTATGCTTTATGGGCGGTTTGCTAGTGGTAAGTGGACGAAAATTAAGGTTTGAGCGGGATTTTCTCGTTCGCAAAAGGAGGTTAATTTATGTTAGCTGTAAATTACAAAAATTTATTAACGAAGATATATCCCGAAATTCCAAAAATATTCAACTTGGAAACAGCGGTTTATCTTTACAATGCAACGGTTGCCAATGTTTCGGTGGCTACATTTTTCATTCCGAAAGGCACAAATTTTGTGCCGTCCGAATATTTAATCGGAATCGAGGTTGACGATTTCAATCAAATTCCAATCAGGCAGGAGAAAGGTTTCACAATTACCGATCCCGTTCGCACTTTGCAGGATTTGTTTACATATAAGGAATATGTGGATTATCAAGTGCTTTTTGAT
>WRKK01000233.1 GCA_009782245.1 Defluviitaleaceae bacterium
TCCTGCATTGTTAAACAGGGTTTCCGCACTTTCCTTTATATCTTTGTACATTGTTACATTTACCATTACTTGTTCGTTCATGTTATTTCCTCCTATTTTGGGTTTTTAGCCCACACATTTTCCGTCTTTTATACTTTTCTGAAAAGTCAATACCACGTTGCGGAATTTTACCACTTCCCCCAGTTCCCATATCCATCAACTCTTCCATTGAAAACCAAATAATTTCGCCGCGCCGTGCCTGTTCTTCCGATTCAGCTAATCCCGCTAATACTTCTGGCGTAAAATACGGGTCGTCTTTTGTGTAATCCTCAAATTCGGGGGTTTTTGCTTGTACATTTATTGTTACTTGCTGGCTCATGTTAAGCCCTCCTTATTTTTGGGATTTTTCGGTTATTCCGCAACCAACCCGCCCATCTGCATTTGAAACATCTTATTATAAACGCCGTTTTTCTGCATTAGCTGGGCGTGGTTGCCTTGCTCGATTATTTTGCCGTGGTTTATTACCAAAATTTCGTCGGCATTTATGACGGTACGCAAGCGGTGGGCAATTACAAAACTTGTTCGCCCTTTCATTAGCATTTTCATTGCAGATTGTATCTTGATTTCTGTGCGTGTGTCAACCGAAGAAGTCGCCTCGTCTAGTATGAGAATTGCGGGGTCGGCTAGTACGCAACGGGTAATCGCCAGCAGTTGGCGTTGTCCTTGGCTTAGTGTGCGGCTGTTTTCTGTTAAAATTGTGTTGTAGCCGTCTGGCAGTTGCGAAATAAAGTGGTCTGCACCCACTAGTTTTGCCGCTTGCACAACATTTTCCAGCGTTGCGGATTCGTTGCCGTAACGCAAATTGTCCAGTAATGTTCCTGTAAATAAATATGTATCCTGCAAGACAATACCGAAAATGCGGCGCAAACTGTTGCGGGTATAGCCTTGCAGCGGGATTCCGTCTATTGTAATTGTGCCTTGCTCAATATCGTAAAAACGAGTTATTAGGTTGACAATAGTTGTTTTACCCGCACCCGTTGGGCCAACAAGTGCAATCACCGAGCCAGGCGGCGCGCGAAAGTTGCAGTTGGATATTATCGGAATATCGGGCTTATAGCCAAATTTCACATCTTGGAAGAGTATATCGCCCTTTGTATCGGTTAAAGTTACGGCGGTTGGCGTATCTGGCGGTTCTTCTTGTTCGTCCAAAATACCGAAAACCCGCTCTGCACCCGCCAAAGCGGACTGAAATTGATTATAAGTAGATGCTAAATCGTTAAGCGGACGGGCAAATTGCCGAGAATACGCAATAAAAGTGGCAATAATGCCGATTGTAATGTAGCCGTTTATCGCCAAAAAGCTACCCGCAAAGACGACTATTGCAAAACTAAGGCTGTTAATAATGTTCATGGCTGGCATAATGAACCCCGACCAAATTTGTGCTTGTGTGCCGTAATGGCGAAGTTGCTCGTTTATTTGGGCAAATTCGGCGATGGCGTGGTTTTCGTAGCTGTACGCCTTTATGACGGGCATTCCCGTAATATCTTCTTCTATTTTGGCGTTTAGGCGACCCAATGCGGTTTGTTGCTCCTTAAAATAGCGGCGAGTGCGGCTGGCAATCGTTTTGCTGACAATAAAGAAAAACGGGACGGCTGTTAGGCTGAAAAATGTCATTGTTGGCGATAAGATAAGCATCATTGTAAGTACGCCCGTTAGCGTTATTACAATAGAAGTAAGCGAGATTAACGCACTACCGAGAATACTTGCGATATTATCGGTATCGTTGGAAAGTCGGCTCATTAGTTCGCCGTGCGGGTGGGCATCAAAAAATTTTATGGGAAGAACTTGCAGACGGGCAAAAACGGCGGTTCGCATGGTTTTTACCAGCCGTTGCGATGCACCCGCAACAACCCAATTTTGGAAAAAATGCGTAAATGAATCCATAAAATAAACGGCGACAAGCGCGAAGAGGATTGTAGTAAAAGTAACAGCAAAAGGGTCATCAACAAGATAATCGATAGTAACGCCGATAAGAAAAGGGCTTATAAGTGCCGCAACAGACGCACCCAGCGAGAGTACGAAAATAAGGGCAAGTATATGCCATTGTCCACTAAAATAAGTCAGCAACCTTGCGATGGTTTTGAAAAAATCCTTTGGTTTTTCGGGCTCTCGCATAAAGCGTTGTCCGCCCCTGCCGAAGTTGCCGCCACCAAACGGGCGGCGGATTTCTGATTGTTGGGGCTGTTGGGTTTGTTGCGGCTGTTGATTTTGTTGGGTTTGTTGGGATTGTTGCAATTTGACACCTCTTTTCGCTGTTGGTATATTATTATTATACAGCATTCGTTGTGTTGTGTCTAATTTTTGTGATTTATTGCGATTTATTGCGATTTATTGCGATTTATGACTACCTAGCTAGTTCGTAATTTGAACAAAACTAATATTGCCCCCCAAAAATTAAAATTTTACGGGGTCAAGGGGCGAAGTCCCTTGCGGGTCCAGGGCAGCGCCCTGGCGGGTGTGGGCAGAGCCCACGGTTTTACGGCGTTTGCACCTGCAAAGCCTTGCAAAGCCGTGTTACATTGGGGTATGATATTCCTAGCTTGCCGCTGTGAATATCCCTAACTTCTAAAAGCCACTTGTGCCGAATTATTTTTTTGGTTGGCAACCGTTCTTGTATGTATAAAAATATTGTTTGTTCGGTGTCTAGTTCAAGGTCGCCAAGCGGGGTTTTTTCGGCGTTTATGGGCATTTTGGGCTGATTGGGCGAAGAATACGCCGTAAACGGGCTTTCTTGCTCGGTTAGCGAAAAGGCGTATTTTGCGTTTCGGTCTATATCAAAAAAGTTTGTTAGCTCTAAATATAGCCTGTGCAAATTTGTTGTATCGGATACGTCTATATTAAGCCATATATTGTGGTTGTTGCCGTGCTTTACTCTTAGCGAGTACACGCAAATATCTGGCTCAAATTCTTTTGCGACCATGGCGCGCGCCTCTTTTATTTCGGAAAATAGCGAATGCTCAAAAAACGGTGCAACATGGGCAAAGTTAAAACGCTCATCGCCAATAGTAAGGAAAATTTCTGGGCTGGGTGCTAATTTAAGGCAATCTAGCCCTAATTGCGTAAGGTAAAAAAACGAACACGGGGCATAAAAAAGCACTTCAATGTCGCGGTCGTCCATGTCTTCCTGATATAGTTCGTAGTCAATATCGTTAAACAGAGCAAAAACCTCGTTTTCAAACGAAAACGGTATTATATAAAACGGCCTGATAACCTTTAGGTAATATCCTAGCGGCGTTAATAAAAATTTATCCAGCATCGAGCCAAAAAAATGTGTGCTAGAAAGTATGGCAAAATTCATCATATCTTTTTCGGTAAAATTCGCCATATCGTTTCCCAAATCCTGTATATTGGGAATATCCTCAAAACCTATATCAAAAAAATTTAGCAACGAGGCAAATAACTCTTCAATGTTGGCGGCTTTTTTTAGCATATTTAGCAGGTCGTTTTCGCTAAACCTTTGAATTTCTATCGGCAGATAGTCGTTTAGCGAATAAGTTGCTATTTTCAGCGTGGTTTCAAGCACTTTGTCAAAAATTTGCTTGTCGGATAATGCGATAAAATCGGCGGCGGCTTTTGCTGGCTGGTAGCTAACCGTGTGCAAAGACGGCACTTTTACCAGCAATTCCAATTCCAATATTAAACCGATTAAAAACAGCACGTAAAACGAATCGTGCATATGCACCAATTTTGAAAGTTTTGCCAAAGTTTCGTTTGGTAGCACGTCTATATTGTTAAAATCTATGGTTGGCTTGCAGGCAAGCAAAATAGCCCGCAAATCGTCCGCTACTGGGTGCGAGTGATACGAGTATTTTTTGTAATTGAGCGTTATACCCGTGTATTTTTTGGGCGTACGCAACGCTATGCTGGGGGAAAAGTCCGCACCTTTGGCGTATTCATGGTTTAATAGTTCTATTATATTGGCGGGCGTAAATGGCGTGCTTTCCAAAAGTGTTGCATAATGCCAGCGACGATATATATTGTTAGCGTGCAGCAATAATTTTGCCCTAGTTTTTTTGCTAGATTGCTTGTAAAGTTCTTCAAACGGCTCTAAAAACTGCTCGTGTAGTATATCAGAATATTTGTCATAATTATCAATCAAAAATTAGTACCCCTTCCAAAAAAATGTTATTATGTTATTATATCAAATTTTATGCTAAAATCAAATAGTAAAATCAAAATAGGCAAAAAAAAAGGAAAAACGAGGAAAAATTATGAGCGAACAAACTGATATTGGCATTATGACAAAAATAGAACCGCCGCAATTTTACTACGTTGTGCTGTACAACGACAACGTTACAACGGTAGATTTTGTTATCGAACTGTTGCAAACCGTATTTGACAAAGATATAGCCACAGCAACCGAAATTACCGTACGTGTGCATACCGAAGGACAAGGCATTGTAGACCGCTATCCTTACGATATAGCAGTTAGCAAGCAAATGCAAGCACAAAATATGGCGGCACGGAATAATTTTCCGCTAAAAGTTGGGGTACGATTATGAATTTAGATGCACTTTCCAGGCAAATATGTATGATTATGGCAAACGAGGCTCATTTGCAACGCCACGAATTTGTAACGCCTGAACATTTTTTATACGGCACGTTAATGTTTGATATAGGCAAACAAATTGTAGAGTTTGCCGATGGCAATATTTCCGCTATATTAGCCGATTTGCAAACTTTTTTTGCCGAGCATATTCCAAAAGTAAAAGGGCGCGCACCTGTAAAATCCTACGATCTTATGGGATTGTTTGATTTCGCCCGTGAAGAGGCGGTGCTAAATAACCGCAAAGAAATCGGCTTGGTTGACATTTTAACCGCTATTTTTAAGCTACACGAATCTCACGCAAAATATTTTTTGCTGAAAAATGGCTTTAACTTTGAAATGCTGCTAGAATACAAACACCAAACAACAAGCGAACCCACAGGGACAGGGCAATCCGCCAAAAAAGCCAGTAGCAAAAAAGCAATAAAATACACAATAAACCTATGCGAACAAGCCAAAAACGGCAAATTAGACCCGCTTATCGGGCGTAACACCGAATTAACCCGCACAATACGCATTTTATGCCGCAGGTTAAAAAATAACCCTGTGCACGTGGGCGAGCCTGGCGTTGGTAAAACGGCAATCGCCGAGGGTTTGGCAAGTAAAATTGTTGCAGGCGAAGTGCCGAACACACTAAAAAACGCCGTTGTTTTGCAAATTGACATGGCGACCTTGCTGGCGGGTACAAAATACAGGGGCGATTTTGAAGAGCGGCTAATAAAACTACTGGACGAGGTTTCCAAACTGGCGAACCCGATTATTTATATAGACGAAATACACACGGTAGTGGGCGCGGGGCTGGTTTCGGGCAGTGCAATGGACGCAACTGGCATTATAAAGCCCTATTTGGCAAAAGGTGCTATCCGTTTTATCGGGTCCACCACTTTTGACGAGTTCAAAAAACATTTTGAAAAAGACAGGGCATTGGCACGGCGTTTTCAGCGAATCGATGTCTCCGAGCCGACTAACGCAGAATGTGTGGAAATTTTAACAGGTCTGCAAAAAAGATACGAGGATTACCACAAAGTAGCTTATAGTCCCAAAATAATGGAGTTGATAGTGGATTTAGCCGTTAAATATGTCCACGGCAGGTTTTTGCCCGATAAAGCGATAGATATAATGGACGAAGTGGGCGTTACGGCTAATCTTGCCAATGTGCAAAAAGTTTCGGTGCAACACGTAAAATTAACGGTCGCCGAAATGGCGAAAATTCCTGTTGCGACAATATCCAGCGATAAAGAGAACGGTAAAGAGGGAAAACACTCTAAAAAAAATCTGCAAAAAGAGCGGCTGAAAAATTTGGACAAGGCACTAAACGCAAAAGTTTTCGGGCAACAGCCAGCGGTTGAAATTATATCCCATGCAATAAAAATGGCACACAGCGGACTAAACGAGCCAGAACGCCCGTTTGCTAATTTGCTTTTTGTTGGGCCGACAGGCGTAGGCAAAACGGAAATAGCCAAGCAATTAGCCGAAATTATGGGAATCCCGCTAACCCGCTTTGATATGAGCGAATACCAAGAACGCCACGCAGTAGCCCGATTAATAGGCGCGCCGCCAGGCTACATCGGCTTTGACGAGGGCGGGCTGCTAACCGAAACTATCCGCCGAACCCCGCATTGTGTGCTGTTATTGGACGAAATAGAAAAGGCACACGCCGATATTCTTAACATATTGCTGCAAGTAATGGATTACGGCAAACTAACCGACAACGTGGGCAGGCAAGCCGATTTTTCCAACGTAATTTTAATTATGACTTCCAACGCAGGTGCGGCGGATTTAGCCAAAAAAATTATAGGTTTTGGCGCTGAACTTAACACGCAAGCGGTAAACAAGGCAGTTGAACGCATTTTTAGCCCAGAGTTTCGCAACAGATTGGATAACATAGTGCAGTTTAACCCCATAAACGACCAAATGGCGGTGCAAATAGTGCAAAAAACGTTCAAGCAGCTAAAAACTAAACTCGCCGCAAAAGGAATCAAATTGCAAATCGCCAAAACTGCAATAGATTACATAGCAAAAAAAGGGCTTTCTGAGGTGTACGGCGCTCGTGAAATTATCCGTGTTATTGAGCAGGACGTGAAAAAAATGCTGGTAAACGAATTGCTTTTTGGCGACCTAGAAAACGGCGGAACTGTGGCGTTAAGTTGGGACAAAAATAGCCAGAAGTTCAAGTTTGATAGGCGGTAAAGGGTTTTTTTGACAACTCCGAAAAAATAGGCTATGATAAAACCACAACAATAACTACAACAATTAAGTACAAATCACCAAAAATTTACGAAAAATTTTACGCTAAATTTTCGCCTTTCGTAAAAAATTTACTCCAAGGAGGACACAATGCGTAAAAAAGGTATCTTACAAATACTAGCTGGCGGCATTTTAGCCATAATAGCCGTCATTTTGACGATATACGGCAACGTGCCAAATTTGCCAGCCGTGCAACCGCCGCCGCTTTCCGCCGCACAGCCGCAAATCTCGCAAACTTCGCTAAATTTCACTAGCAACGCATTCACGCAATATCGCCAGCCTTTGCAAACCTTGCAAAGCCCAAATCCTGCGTTGGGCGATTTCACGCTTGCCGCCGAAAACCAGTTTTTGCGGCTGTTCGTGCAACCCAACTCGCTTGCGATAAAGGTGCAAAACGTGCAAA
>WRKK01000234.1 GCA_009782245.1 Defluviitaleaceae bacterium
AAAAAACCGAGGGCGGCTTATTGGGTCGCCCTTGGTTTTTTGATTTTGGGGAAAAACGGGGAAATCGGGGAAAAACGAGCGGATAATATCCGCCCCCCTACAATGCCGCCACAGCATTTGAGGAATACTTTTTTTGAAATTAGATCAGGTTCGAGATGGAGTGTTAATTTTATTGACAATTCTAGCAATTTGAGAGCAACAGGTTTTGAATTTATAGGTGGTAGAATTAGAAATATGGAAAATCTTGTGGGAAATAATTTTATAACAATGATATTTAGAAAACGTGGCAAAAATAATTTCAATGGACGTATCCACTCTTGCAGTAGAAACAAACGGCGAACTATGGGCTTGGGGCAATAATTCAGAGGGGCAACTGGGCGACGGAACTACAACATTCCAAATGACTCCTGTTTTTATAATGGATAATGTGGCATACGCAAGATTCGGTCTCGCCCCAACAATTAGCTTTGCAATATTAACCAACAGCGAATTATGGACATGGGGTGCAAACCGCCTTAATCCAATTTTTGTAGCAAATAATGTGAGAATCTCGCAAGGATATGATTTTGCACGAGTTTTGCAACGAGGGTAATAAACGTTGGCATACCTACTAAATTCGCTGTTTTAGAGTTTTGGGAAGTTTGGAAATTAGGAACAGGAAAATTCCCTTTCGTTTGGGGATTTTTTTGTTTATCTTGACAAACTTTGCCCGATGTAATATTATAATCTCAGCAAAAACTCCAATTATTTTAAGGAAGGAAGACAAGCAATGTTAAAATCATTTTGGATACAGCCAGAAAATAATTTTATCTTATTTGTAGATATTTTGGGTGTTAAAGAACACATTAAAAACGGTAGAACTAGTGTACTTACTACAATTTTAGATACTACCGTGAAAGAAATGAAGAGGGTTGCGAAGATTATGAGTCTCCCAGACGTAGGAAAGGATTCGGTCTATTTCAAAATGTTCTCTGATAACATTATCATTTGCTCGAAGTCGAATTGGAATTATCTTCTACTTGTTGCTGCTGGTTTGCAAAAACACCTTGCTACATTTGGAATATTTCTTAGAGGTTCATTGTGTTTTGGTAGTATTTGTGCACAGCCAGACTTTGTTTTAGGCGAGGGTCTGGTGCGTGCTTATGAACTTGAATCAAAATGTTCAGTATATCCAAGAATAATTGTAGATACTTCATTCATTGAGGCTATGCAAGAGCATATATCTGCTACTCATGCAGATAATCATAATAAAATTTTTGTTAGTACAAAGGAAAAATACTTTGAAGTAGATAAAGATGAGAAGATATTCATTGACTATTTGAATGAAGCACGATTGGCATATAATAGCGAAAATATAACTATGTTGAACCTTATGGTTGAACATCAATTTAGAGTGAAAGCTAATTTGTTACTTCATGAAAATAAACATAGACTAACATACAATCTGGAAACAGGTGAACATATCGAAAATATATATAAAAAATTTGTGTGGTGTAGAGATTACCATAATGCTTTTTGCCAAAAACATAATCAGTTTTTAGGGTTATTAATCGATGAAGACATAGAAAAATGGCGTTGCGAAATGATTGAACAGTTACACTTGATCCACAAATAATGAAAACCGCATAAATATTGGGTTTCCCTAAATGCAATCTAACGATAGAAAATTTCAGGAAATGTTGAGATACAATAAATAGGCAACAAAAAACAAGGAAACCCAAGTTTCAAGTGATAGGCAAATGTTATTAGAAAAGAGGAAACCTTATATAATACGGATAGGTATAGATAACGGTTTGATTATTATGACAACAACTAAGAAGATGTATTCAACAAGTAATTCCCGACCCTACGGACAAATTGCTAATCGCAAAACACAAGATTTTGCACAATCTTTTTTGTATTGCCACAACCCCTTTCCAACAAACCCCTTGACAACCCCAAAAACAACCACTAAAATAAAACAATCCCCAAAATACAAAAAAAACCGAGGTAAAAAAATGCAAATATCAACTAAACTCCCAAACAGCTTGTCAACCTACGATTACATAACAATTTTCGCCAGAATAGCTGACAGCCAAAATAATTGGCAGTGGCTTTATATTCGCCGCAAGCACCACGAAATTTACGAAACATTAGGCGAAAAGCCCGCAAATGCCGAAACTCCAGCAAAATGTGCCGAACGTCAATTATCCGCCGTCGGTGCGGTGGATTTCTTTTTGACCCCTGCTTTTGATTATTTTTGCGAAACGTCTGATAAATCCCAAAAAGCCACAAAAGCCCAAAAATCCGCCAAATCCAATGAATTTGCCGAAAATCCCCCAAAAACCCACAACGGACAAGTATTTTTAGCGGATATTTACAAAATAACAAAATCTCCGCCAAATAGCGAGATTGCCGAACGTGTAATTTTGCCAAATATCCCAGCGAAAACCACAGAAATTTTGCCGCTTTTATTTGACGAGTTGCAAAAACACTTGCAAAAAAACACCCCCAACGAATATTGCGATTTGTTGGACGAAAATCGTCAACCGCTAAATAAGCTATACAAACGTGGCGAACCGCAACCACTCGGTACTTATATTGCGGTTGTTCGTGGTTGGATAATGAACAGCCACGGCGAAGTGCTAATAACTCGCCGTGCAATGACAAAATTAGATTGGGCAGGCTTCCTGGAGATTCCAAGCGGTACGGTGTTGGCTGGCGAAACCACTTTAGCCGCCGCCGTTCGTGAACTGCACGAAGAAACAGGCTTGAAAGTTAATGCGGCAAAAGGGCGGTTGTTCAACATCACAAAAGATAAAACCGCTTTCGTTGACAACTGGCTTTTTGTGCAAGATTTCAACATTGCGGACGTAACTCTACAAGATGGCGAAACAATAGACGCAAAAACGGCGACATTATCGCAAATTTTGGCACTAGTGAAAACTGGCGAGTTTATCCCGTTTGTACGCAATGAAATTATGGCGTTGGAAAAATTCTTGCAAACAGGCGAAAATGATTAGTTTTGTGAAAATTGCAAAAAGCAAATTCTCTCTACTACCAGCAATCACTCCGCCCCCAAAACCCTAACAAAAAACTTCCTATGCCTAGGAGCATCAAACTCACAAAAATAAACCCCCTGCCAAGTGCCTAAAACTGGCTTTCCGTTTGCAATAATAACCGTTACGCTACTGCCTATTGCACTAGCTTTTAGGTGCGCGGCACTGTTGCCCTCGCCGTGCCGAAACTCCGCACGGTCTGGGAACGCTTTGTTCAAGCCGTGCAACATATCCAAAATAACATCTGGGTCGGCGTTTTCGTTTATTGTAATGCCCGCCGTTGTGTGCGGGCAATACACCACCGCAACCCCCTCTTTTACGCCACTTTTGGCTATAGCCTCTTTTAATTGTGCCGTTATGTTGTAAAAATCCTCTCTCGGCGTGGATAATTCGTACGTCATTTTAATTCCTCCAAACTAATTTTTAGTGGGCAATTTATATTGCCATTTTGGCTTTTTGTGAAAAAACACCGTTATTGCTCGTTTCGGGCAGCGGTTAATACAGCGATAACACATTGTGCAGTTGTTTTTATGGGAAATTTTGCCCTGCACATTTTCCAGATTTTTCATGGGACAAATATTTGCACAAATTCCGCAGACGTTGCAATCGTCATCAATTTGGACATCATGTTTGGCTTTATGCTCCATTGTGCCTGTTGCGGCGGCGGCGTTTTTGCTGTCGCCCTGCCACGGCTTGCCCTGAACGCTCCCCAATAATTTAGAAAACGCCGAAAATCCCCGCTTTTTAACAACGCCGTTTTTTATGTTTTGGCAAATTTTTTCCAACTTCTTCTCCGCTTTTGCCAAACGAGCAGCAACATTTTTGGTTTGTCCAAGCAACGCAAAATTGCACACATTATTGGGCATAAAAAAATGTTCCGCATAAATAACGGCGGGCTTTTGCGGGAACAAATCACACAAAACCCTAGCACCATCGCCCGAAAATGTTAGTTGCGTTACCAAAATTATTAAACGTTTATCCTGTAGGCTGGGCAAGTTTGCGGCGACAAACTGCCGCATTATTAGCGGCACGCGCGAACCGTAAATTGGGTAACAAATGGCAACCGTATCGTGTTTTTGTAGTTCTTGCGAAAAATCGCTATCATTTTCAATGGACAAGCAAGCGGCATTCATTTTTTGGCTGAATAATTCTGCAATATACGCCGTGTTGCCCGTTCCCGAGAAATATAGTGTTAGCATAAAAAATCCCCCTTAAATTTTGCCTACAAATTTTTTTGTGCGAACATCTGTACAAATTGCTCAAATACGGTTTTTCGGTTTTTGGCGGTTTCGTAGTAGGGCAAGCCGTGCTTTTGACATTGCTCTTTCATTAGCTTGCTCTGCTCAACGATATACTCGCAACCCTCGCGGATTTCTTCATCAGAATAGCTGAACGTATAATCTTTTTCGGTATCGTACTTTCGCTGTATGACAAAACGCTCTTCGGGCGTTACATTTGAGGTGATTAGATAAAAAATTTCGCAATTTTTCTTTGCCAAATATTTTGCGTAGTCGTCTGGCAAAAGTTGGTAAACATCTATTACCATGCCACGCCCAAATTCGTAATATTCGTTGCTGTCGCTGTCTATCATGGCGGCGATAAATGGGGAAATTTTGCTACTTATATTATACAATATTTCCAGCGAAGACATATCCGCATAAGTGTTTATGCCCAATTCTGGGAAAACCCGCTCGAATGCGGCATTTATAGCGTCCATGCTTACGTGCTGGTAGCCAAAATTTTTGGCAATAATCCGCGACAATGTGCTTTTACCAGCACGTGGCACACCAGCTATTATAACGTTTTTTTTCATGTGAACCTCCCGTTGGTTTATTAGAGCATTATAGCATTATAGCATTTTTGCAGAAATTTTGCAATTTTATTGTACAGGATTTCTCCCGAAAAAAGGTTGACACTATCCAAAGCCGCCACTTTTAGGCAAAAAAACAAAAAAATAAAATCCCAAAAAATTTTTTTCAAAACTATTGACAAGTGGAAAATTAGCTAGTATACTATTAAAAATGTCGTTGATAACCGTTTATTTGATTTTACGGTTTAGTGATTTTGCGATTTTGTTACTAGCACTTGTCAACCACAAATATAACGAACCACTAGCTCAGTTGGTAGAGCACCGGACTTTTAATCCGGGTGTCCCGGGTTCGAACCCCGGGTGGTTCATTTTTGCTATTTTTTTCTTAATCTAGCCAAAAAAATTTTTTCGTCTACCGACTGGTAGGCCTGCCCGCCCTGACTGCCGTCAGGCAGGCGACTGGCGGGCGGACTTGACAAAATAACTTCATGTGCTATAATTGTTTTGTAATGGCATTTATTGACGAAAGGTTGTTTTATGAAGATTGTTATAGGGCAATATTATCCAACAGAATCCATTTTACACAACCTTGATGCGCGTACCAAACTATGTGCTACTGTTCTTTTTATTGTTACTTTGGTTATGGTCAATAGTTGGATTGCTTACGGTGTGGCTTTTTTTGCACTTTCAACCGTGATTGCTATGTCTAAAGTGCCGCCTGTTTTTATGTTGCGTGGGCTTAGAGCAATGATGTTTATACTAGCTTTTTCCGCCGCACTAAATATATTTTTAATACCTGGCGAAAATATCTTGCTAGAATTTTGGATTATTAGCATATCCGCCGAGGGCGTTTCGCAGGGCGTACGCATTGCAATACGCTTAATCCTGCTAATAGTCGGCTCTACCGTAATGACGCTAACCACAACGCCGATACAACTAGCCGATGCTATAGAATCAATCCTGCAACCGTTCAAAAAAATTGGTATGCCCGTCCACGAAATTGCCATGATGATGACAATCGCATTGCGGTTTATACCAACGCTAATGGAAGAGGTTGACAAAATTATGAAAGCACAAATGGCTCGTGGTGCGGACTTTGACACGGGCGGCTTAATAAAAAAGGCGAAAAGTTTAGTGCCGCTACTTGTTCCGCTGTTTGTTTCGGCGTTTCGGCGTGCGGACGAACTGGCACAAGCCATGGACGCTCGCTGTTACAGGGGCGATGTAAATCGTACTAAAATGAAAATAATGAAATACAGCGTTTCGGATTTTTGGGCGGCGATTGCTGTCGTTGTTTATGCTGTAACGTTGATTTTTGTAGATAGATTGGGAATATTATGAAAGTGGGGGTTATTATGAAAATTGTTCCAATGATGTTAAAAATATTTGCAATATTTGCGGTTATTTTGGCGTTTTATCCTGCAAAAACGGTGCTTGCATCGCAGTATTTTGACATTGCGGCAAACAAGCGAGTAACCGTAGTTACCGTAATAGACGGCGATTCGTTGCGGGTTCGCATTGACGATTTAGGCGAAGAGGTTTTGATTCGCCTTGCTGGCATTGAAACCGAGGGAATCCGTGCCGCACAAGAGTTTATGACACGGGAACTTTTAGGCCGCAGCGTGGACGTACTATTAAGTCAATCCACCGCTGGCAGCGAACGTTTTGACGATAGGTGGGTTCCCGTATATTTAACCCACAACAATGTGGCGTACAACAGAGCCTTGTTACAACGTGGGCTTGCCCGTGTGGACGTAAATTATCAAGGGCAGTGGCTTTTCAACGTATTTTTGGCTGACCAAAATAGTGCAGCGGCGGCAGGGCTTGGTATATGGGAAAACACAGGCTTTAACACACCCGCACAGCCAAATAGGTGGATGGGCGACTGGATTACTGGCGGCACAGGCTGGGGCGGCGTACGTGTGAACGTCAACACAGCAAGTGCAACCCAGCTAACGCAGCATTTAGTGGGCGTTCCGCTTGCCACGGCACAAAACATTGTAAACAACCGACCATTTACACACTCAAGCCAATTATTAAACGTACTAACTCGTTCGCAGTTTGACAGTAATATTCAGCGAATTGTTTTGTCAACCAATATAAACAACGCAACCGCAACCGAACTAATGCACCTAACGCAAGTAACCGCCGCACAAGTACAAGAAATTATTAGAGTGCGACCATTTCCGCATATCAACCATTTGCGGGATTCTGGCATTTTGAGTCTCCATATATTTGAACTTAATCGCCCATTTATACATACTGGTGCGGGTGATGGTTGGTGGAATGACGGCTGGTGGTGGAACGATGGCTGGTGGAATGACGGTTGGTGGTGGAACGACGGCTGGTGGAATTGGGACGGCAGATTATTTGTAAACTCGGCAAGTGCCAGCGATTGGGTAAATTTAAC
>WRKK01000235.1 GCA_009782245.1 Defluviitaleaceae bacterium
GTGGATTACGATCCTGGTGCTAGTGAGGTTAATCAGTTGAATCGGATTAAGTTGATGTTGAGTTCGGCGGTTAGGAATATGGGTAATGTCCACAGTTGAATGTGAATATACTAGGCAACTTTGTTTTAAGCGTCTCAAAAAAAGGGTGGACAATATCCGCCCTTTTTTGAGCATTTTCGCCAATTTCCCACAAGTTACCAAATCCAATGCAAATCGTATTTTTGAATATTTTTATCCGCCGTAATTATCGGCAAATTTTCCATTAAGGCGGTTGAAATAATAAGCCTATCAAACGGATCTTTGTGAATATATGGGACGTTTAGCAAATTTAGCATATATTCGTTTTTTATGGGTATTACAAAAAAATTTCGGTCATGTATTAAGTTGAAAAATTTGCCTAAAGTCATGCTCAAGTCTAATTTTGCTAAATTTACCTTTATAGAAATTTCCCACAAAGAAACAGCACAAACATATATTTCGTTTTCAGTACCGTCAATTATTCTTTCTGCTTTCCTTGAAAGACGTGGAGACTGTTCAAAGTACCAAAGAGCAGTATGCGTATCCAATAAATATTTCATTACATATACTCCGCCATTTCTTCCAGCGGCTCGTCAAAATCTTCCGCCATGAAAATTTTGCCTTTTAACAAGCCTTTTGCGGTATGCCGTGGCAACGTGCCAGCCGTGCAACCGTCAATAATTCTCTGTACAGGCTTAACAAACGTTATAATAACCTCGTATTCCGCCTCTACTGGAATTTTTTCTTTCGGCACAAAACTAGTGCCGTTATATATTGCTTTTATGGACTCCATTAAATCGATCCTTTCTACATTTTTTTGTTATACATCAACTTAGTTGGGTTGACGGTCGCCCCATCTGCGTACACTTTTATTGAAACATTGGGGATTAGACGGGACGGGCGACCGACCGACCCGCCTACTGATTAGCATTACAACGCCTTCCGCAAAACCTCCGCTTTATCCGTGCGTTCCCAGGGCAAATCCAAATCTGGTCTGCCAAAGTGGCCATATGCCGCCGTTTGCATATATATTGGCTGCCGCAAGTTAAAATATTTTATTATTGCCGCTGGCCGCAAGTCAAAATTATCTTCCACTAATTTTTCTATTTCGCTTTCGGGAATTTTACCCGTGCCGCGCGTGTCGACTGCTATTGATACTGGACGCGATACGCCTATTGCATACGAAACCGCAACATCACATTTGCTGGCAAGCCCCGCCGCTACTATGTTTTTGGCGATGTACCTTGTCATGTATGCCGCCGAACGGTCAACTTTTGTGGGGTCTTTGCCCGAAAACGAGCCGCCGCCGTGTGCCGCATAGCCGCCGTAAGTGTCAACTATAATTTTGCGGCCCGTTAAACCGCAATCGCCAACAGGCCCGCCAATTACAAAACGCCCCGTTGGGTTGACATATATTTTAGCATCGGCTGCCAGCATATTTTGCGGGATAATCGGCAAAATAACGTGTTTTTTTATATCCGCCTCAATTTCCTTTGTTGATATTTCGGGATTATGCTGGGTGGAGACAACTACAGCGGTTACTTTATCGGGTTTATCGCCGATATAGCTGACGGTAACTTGTGCCTTGCCGTCTGGGCGCAAGTACGGAAGAGTGCCGTTTTTGCGAACTTCTGCTAGTTTTTGCGTAAGTTTATGGGCGGTTGCTATTGGAAACGGCATTAATTCTGGCGTTTCGTCGCAAGCAAAACCAAACATCATGCCTTGATCGCCCGCGCCTGTTTGCTCTTCTTCGTCATAGGCGGTGTTTACGCCCTGTGCAATATCGGGCGATTGCGTACCAACCGAAACCAGCACAGAGCAAGAGTTTCCGTCAAAGCCAAAATCTCCTGTGCTGTAGCCAATATCTAAGATAGTTTGACGGGCAATTTTGGCGATGTCAACGTAACAGTTGGTGGTAATTTCGCCGCTAACCATTACAAAACCTGTGCTTGCCATAACTTCGCAAGCGACTCGTGCTTGCGGGTCTTTTGCCAAAATTTCGTCTAAAATTGCGTCTGCAATTTGGTCGCAAACTTTGTCGGGGTGTCCCTCGGTTACTGATTCAGATGTAAATAACTTCATAATTTCGTCCTTTCTCACTTTCTCAAATTCAAGCAGAGGTTGAGAATTGTCAACCTCTACAAATTTTTGTGTGTTTTTATTTTTGTTTCCTATCAAATTTCTTATCAAATTTCCTATCAAAACGGCAAGGCGGGATATTATCGCATATTTGCCATATATCTGTCTCTTGTCATTTGTTGCACTATCATAGTTGCAAGCCCTATTCCGCCAGCGGTTGTTGCCTCTCTTGCGATTTGTTCATCTAACATATCGGTAAAAATTCTTTCCGCTTGGCTACGAGGAATAAAGCCATTATCGTCAGGAATCGTGTTTCGCATTTCGCGCAACATTATTTGCAAAAAGTAGGATTCAAAGGCTTCGGCGGCATATTGTATTTCCGCCAATTCTTGTGGTGTCATTGCACCGCTACCCGCACCGCTCACTGGTGCAAGCGACCGCCGTACACTTTCATAGTCGGGCAAGCTACTATGTATGCTGGATATATCCGATAAATTCATATTGTCGTCCTCCCTGTTCTGTTTTATCGCCTATTTTTTCGCCTATTTTCTAGCGTTTTCTAGCGTTTCAGCTGGTTAGCCGATTGCAACATTTCGTCTGAAGTTGTGATTGCACGTGCGTTTAGGTCGTAGGCGCGGTGGGCACGTATCATGTCAACCATTTCTTCGGCTATGTTTACGTTAGACATTTCCAAAACGCCCTGTAGCACTCGCCCTGGGATAAGCACATCGTCTACGCCTTGCACTAGCGGAACGCCAGCCGCAACAGTTGGCAGGAACAAGTTACCACCAACGGCCTCTAGCCCTTGTGGGTTTGGGAACTGGCTTATTTGTATTTGAAAGCCTGTATCGTCCATTGCATCGGCGGTTGCAGACCAAATAGCGCCTGTTTCGTCAACGACGACATTTTGCCAAGCTACATCGTCGGGTATAATAATGGGAGCGCCGTCTACGCCAAGCACAGGAAAGCCCAAGTTAGTGGACAACATTAGTCCGCCAGCGACGGGCGACAAATTAAACGAGCCGTCTCGGGTATAGGCTATTTCTTCGGGATCGGCGTTTCTTAGCACGGTAAAAAACCCGCCGCCGTCTATTGCAAAATCGGTTGTAATATCGGTGCGTTGCAAGTTACCTTGCGAAAACACCCTAGAAACCGCAACAGGAGCAGAACCCAAGCCAACTTGCAAATTAACTGGCCGTCCTGTCATATTAGCAGGGTCTAAATCGGCACGCCGCATTGTTTGGTACAGCAAAGACTGAAACTCAACCCGCCCCCGCTTAAACCCTGTCGTATTCACATTAGATAAATTGTGCGAAATACTATCTACAAAAAATTGCTGCGATGTCATACCGGACGCTGCCGTCCATAGTGAACGCATCATAAAAATTTCCTCCTATATTCAAAGTCAAAACCTTAAAACCGTGGGGCGCCCGCCTGCCGGCGGGCAGGCTGCCCTGGACCCGCAAGGGGATTCTCCCCTTGACCCCTCAACATTTTTATGGTTGCGGGATTATCTTCGGGCTATTTCGTTGACGGCTCGTCCTAAAGTTTCGTCATGTAGCTGGACAAGCCTTGCGTTTGCCTCGTATGCTCTTGATAGTGCGATAAGTTCTACCATTTCACGGACTGCCGAAACGTTGGAGTTTTCCAAAAAGCCTTGTTGTACTGTACCTGCAAAGTCTATCATTTCGGATTCTTCGGTGGCTATCCAATAACTGCCCCTTGTTTTGCGGAGCGATTCTGGGTTTTCAAAGTTTACTATTCTTATTGTGTCAACGTATTCTTCGTTGGAGAACACTTGACCAGCTTGGTCAATAGTGATAATGCCAACGGGCACGGTTATTGGTGCGCCGCCCACACTTTGCACTATTGCACCTGCCATATCGATAAGAGTGCCGTCGGCGGACAGCGTAAAAGCACCTGCACGGCTAAATTGCTCTTGTTGTGTGCCGTCTTGGTTGGTTACGGTTAGTGCAAAAAAGCCAGCATCTATAAGGGCTAGGTCTAAAGGGCCGCCCGTTTCACGGATTCCGCCAGAGACGAAATCGGTAAAAACTTCGTCTATAAAAACGCCTTGCCCAAGCGAGCCGATTGGCCCGTTGCCGCCGCCGCCCATAAGCCGCATAACGCCAGCCACGGCGGGGTCGTTTAATCTATGCCCCAATCTATCTGTAAAAGCCTGAGCCGCCACAGCATCGCGCTTAAATGAGGTAGTGTTGACGTTTGCAATGTTATTGGAAACCACGTCCATTCTTTGCATTTGGGTTGTCATGCCCAACGCTGAAGTGTATAAACCACGTATCACGCAAAAACCTCCTTAAAATTACACCATTTCTTTAGGATTAACTTTACCTGCCGAAACGTATTCGATATATTTGCCCGTGCCGACTGCAACGCAAGTAACGGCATCTTCAGCAACAACGGTATTTATACCAGTTTTTTCTTTTATCAGCTTGTCCAAGCCGTACAGCAACGCGCCGCCGCCAGTCATAACGATTCCACGGTCGGCAATATCAGAGGCGAGTTCGGGCGGCGTTTTTTCCAGCACCATGTAAACGGATTCTATTATGCTAGTAACGGGGTCCGATAGTGCCTCCTGCATTTCCTCCGAGCTTACGTTGATGGTTTTTGGCAAGCCTGTAATCAGGTTGCGGCCACGAACGTCCATGCTGGCGGAAACGGCTCTGCCGTAGGCTGTACCAACGCTAATTTTCAGTTCTTCGGCGGTACGTTCGCCTATTAGCACGTTGTGTTTTTTTCGCATATACCTAACGATAGCATCGTCAAAATTATCACCCGCAACTTTTAGCGAGGTGCTAACAACGGTGTCGCCAAGCGAGATAACAGCAACGTCGGTTGTGCCGCCGCCAATATCAACTATCATGCTACCGCAAGCACGGGCAATATCGATACCAGCACCAATAGCGGCGGCGATAGGTTCTTCTATAACAAAAACTTGTCGTGCGCCTGCTTGCCTGGTGGCATCTTCTACAGCGCGGCGTTCTACTTCGGTAACGCTGGACGGCACACAAACGGCAATGCGGGGTTTACGCATTAGCGGTCTGCCAACGGCTTTATTTATAAAATATTTCAACATTTTTTCGGTTATTCCGTAATCGGATATAACGCCTTGGCGTAGCGGACGTATTGCGGTTATGTTGCCGGGAGTGCGCCCAAGCATACTGCGGGCCTCTTCGCCGACTGCTAAAATTGTGTTGTTGTTTTTGTTGATAGCTACCACAGACGGCTCTTGTAATACTGTCCCTTGCCCTTTTATATACACTAGCACAGATGCTGTGCCTAGGTCTATTCCAATATCAGCCATAAATGTATTTCCCTTCTATATTTCTATATCGGTTTCAAATTCTCCAATAATAATACCCTAACTAAAAAATAATTGCAAGTATTTTACAAAATTTACAAAGTTCACAAAAAATTGTTAGTTGGCTGTAACGCAAATTATTTACATTATACATTAAAATTTTTGCTTTTGCAAGTTTTTTTAACAAAATTTACAAAAATTTATTGAACCAAAATTATTATCCTAAAAACCTTGCAAATTGTCAGCCGCTGTTATATAATAATATCAGCTAGAGCAAAGGAGGATTTTTGTGAATTTTATTGTTATAGGGGCTACTAGAGGGCTGGGCTACCAAATAGTACGATTGTTGCTAGAAGACAAGCATAATGTGGCGGCTGGCTCGCTAGAAACTACCCCACCAGAAACCCTAATGGACTTGAAAGGCGGCGGCAACCTGCATATATTTCCGTCAAACGTAACCGAAGATGGTCAACTGGCGGCTGGCACTATATCTTGTCAAAAATTCTTCAGAAACACATCAGGCACTAGCGTCGCCGATGCTTTATGTAACGTGGCAACAATTTTACTGCCGCACGATAAAAAAAACCATCTGCTTGATTGCGACCCGCTGGAACTTCGTTTTTCTTTTGAAGTCAACACGATTGGTGCAATATTAGTGGCAAAATATTTTCATACTGCAATAAAAAAAGGCGGCAAGTTGCTAACAGTAACGGGAAAACATAACAAATTTAACGCTCCCTGTTACAGTTTATCAAAGCAAGCGGCAACTAAAATTAGCGGCATATTAAACAAAACGACAGATAACCTGGATTTTTATTCAGTTTGCTCGGGCAACCAGCAATCGGAGCAGCGTCAGGAATTATTGTTAAAATCCGCTAAAGGCATAATAAATATAATGACGGGCGTTACAGCCGTATCTCGTGCCGAATGGCACATTGATTACAACGGTTTTGCGATGCCCCTAAAGGAGTAGATTTTTATGAGTACACCAGTTTTACAGGCAATTTTTGAAAGAAACTCGTGCCGTGATTTTACGGGCGAACCGCTAACAAAAACCGAAGTGGATTTATTAGCAAAAGCGGCACTTGCCGCGCCTAGTGCAGTTAATCGTCAACCTTGGCACATAATAATGTGCAACGACAAAGCCTTAATGGACGAATTAGAGAGCGTTGCAATGGAAGTTGTATCCGCTGACGAGGACAAAGGTACATACAACCGCATTATGGAGCGCGGCGGCAAAATGTTTTACAATGCACCCGCAATGGCGTTAATTTGCGGCGATAGCTCCGATTGGGCTGTATTGGATTCTGGTATTTTAGTGGAAAATTTGGCGTTAGCGGCACACTCTTTGGGGCTAGGCAACGTAATATGCGGCATGATGCGAATCCCACTAAACAGCCCAAAAGCCGACCACTTTGCACAACGGCTAAAAATACCCGCAGGCTACAAATTCACAATAGCAATACTAATCGGCAAAGCAAACACAGGCAAAGAACCCCACGAACTAGATATGACAAAGGTAACTTTTGTTTGACAACTTAACATAAAAATAACTTCAAAACCGTGGGCGTTGCCCACACCCGCCAAGGCGCTGCCCTGGACCCGCAAGGAGTGCGCCCCTTGACCCGCTAAATTTTTTAAGGTTTTTTAGTGCTAAATTAGTGATATGTCGATTAAATTTGCGGTGGGTTTCTCGTAAGGGCGGGATATTTTCATAAAATCACAGGCAAAACAGGCAACCGCAAAATACTATCATTAAATTTGCTACTAAAAACCATTAAGAAATTTTAGCGGGTCAAGGGGCGCGCTCCTTGCGGGGTCAAGGGGCAGCGCCCTTGCGGGGTGTGCCTGCCCGTCGGCAGGCGGGGGG
>WRKK01000236.1 GCA_009782245.1 Defluviitaleaceae bacterium
ATACTTTAATCGAAGCAGCGTTAGCCACAGCACTACCAAAAGCAACAATATTATCAATGGAACGGCGAGGAGAAATAATTGCGGAAATACAGGAAATATTTGAGGGCAATAAAACAATCCCTCGAAAATACTACTCAAAAGCCCAATTACAGCCATATTTAGACTACATGATGATTGGCAAAACAATAAAACTACTCCCAACCGCCGAACAAGAGCAATTATTGTGGCAACACGCAGGAACAAACCGATTTGCTTACAACCGTTGTAAACGAATGTCTGAAAAATATTATGAGTACACAGGCAAAACATTAAGCCAACAAACCATGCAAAAACATTTTACCAAACTAAAAAAACGCCAAAAATACGCATGGCTAAACGAAATGAATGCCCAAGTACCCAAACAATCAAGTAAAGATTTTGACAGGGCAAGAAGAAATTCATTTGATAAATTTGGAAATGGATTTCACACTAACTATAAAAACCGCCATAACATCAACCAAGGCTTTTACGTAGATGCAACAACAATGACCATCCTAACAAAATCAATAAAGTTTCAGACACTAGGCACAATAAGAACAACCCGCCAAGCTAACCACGGCACAATCTACAACGTGCGAATAAATCATGACGGAGCAGGTTGGTACGTAAGCTACAGCATTAGAGTAAAAAAGCCTGTAAATACAAGCAATAGCACCGAAGTAATCGGCATTGACACAGGAATAAAAATATTAGCAATCTGTTCCAACGGAATGATTTTCGAGAACATCAACAAAACCCACAAAGTCAAGAAGTTGGAGGAACGCAGAGCAAAATATCAACGTCAAATGTCCAAACGATACGTAAAGGGTGCTAAACCGCAGAGTAATAATTATTACAAAGCCAAAAATGCTCATTTGAAAGTATGCAGAAAGCTAAAAAACATAAGGAATAATCATTTACATCAAGCAACAGCACTGTTGGTGAAAACCAAGCCACAGGCAATAGTAATTGAAACCCTTAAATTAGCGTTTATGTTAAAGAACAAAAAACTGGCAAAAGTAACAACGGGGCAAAAAATCGGCGAATTTTACCGACAATTAGAATATAAATGCAGGTATAACGGCATTGAACTAATAAAAGCCCCACAAGATTATGCAAGTTCCAAGCTATGCAGCCATTGCGGCTATAAGTACAACAAAGCTGACTACGATAACAAACCGTGGTCGCTAACGATACGAAAATGGATTTGTCATAATTGTAAAACCACCCACGATAGGGATTTTAACGCCAGTGTAAACTTGAAGAATTGGTACAAGTTAGCTAAAGTAGCTTAACACTTGAAAATTCTTTATTTTAGAGAAACGTAACCTCTCAAATAGCGAGCCATACCAGCCCACGTAAGTATTGTGGGTGTGCGACCTGTCTGCCGACAGGCAGGCAAGAGTAAGAATAAGCTATAAAGCAGTATAGATTTATGATAATTTTATAGATTTGAGTAGATTTATCGTTACGGCACACACACTCGGTTTATAGTTGACACAGAGCGGTTTATGGCAAAGTTGGGTAGCTAATATGCTTTTAACGTGTAACAACCTGCAAAAATCGTTCGGTACAGAAGAAATTTTGCAAAATATATCCTTTATAATAGAAGATAAAGAAAAATGTGCGCTGGTTGGCGTGAATGGTGCGGGTAAAACCTCGGTTTTTAGGCTGATTATTGGCGAATGGTCGCTGGACGCGGGCGAGATTATTAAGTCGGCGGGGGCACAAGTGGGCTATTTGCCGCAAATGGCAACTCTGGACAGCCAACTTACCTTATACGAAGAACTCGACACTGTTTTTGAACCGCTCCGCAAAATGGAGCAAGAACTGCGGCAGCTGGAAACCGACATGGCAAGCCAAACGGGCAAAACGCTAGAAACTACAATGAGCAAATACAGCCGCCTAATGGCAGATTTTGAAGATAAACAGGGCTACGAATCGGCAAGCCGCTTGCGGGGCGTACTGAAAGGGCTTGGCTTTAACGAAAAACAATGGCAACAGCCCGTTACTTCGCTTTCGGGCGGACAGCAGACCCGCGCGGCACTTGGCAAACTTTTGCTAACTGCACCAAATATCCTGCTGCTGGACGAACCCACTAACCACCTCGATATTGACAGCCTTACTTGGCTAGAGGATTATTTGCGAGAATATACGGGCGGGTTGCTAATAATATCGCACGACCGCTATTTTTTAGATAGAGTAACCAGCAAAACAATCGAGATAGAGCACAAAAAATCGGCGACATACAACGGAAATTACAGCTTTTACGCAAAATACAAAGCAATCAACCGAGAAACCGCACTAAAACACTATCTAAACCAGCAAAAGGACATAAAACGCCAAGAGGCGATTATTCAAGAATACCGTGCGCGTGGCAGTGAAAAGAACATGAAACGTGCCAAAAGCCGCGAAAAATTATTGGATAAAATGGAAAAAGTGGACAAACCCGCCACATTGCCCGAACAAATTCGCCTGATATTAACGCCGAAAATCGAAACGGGCTATAATGTTTTGGACGTGCAAAATATCGCTATGGCGTTTGACGGGCGTACGATATTTGAAAATGCGGGCTTTTCGCTAAAAAAAGGCGACAAAACGGCACTTATTGGTGCTAACGGTATAGGCAAAACTACCCTGTTCAAAATTATCATGCAGCAATACAAGCCCAAAATGGGGACTATCCAGCAGGGCGTTAATTTGCGGATTGGTTATTACGACCAAGCAAGCCAAAACATGACCGAAGAAAACACGCTTTTTGCAGAAATGGCGGATACATACCCAACTTTAACGCAAACCGCAATACGCAACGTTTTGGCGGCGTTTTTGTTCACGGGCGATGACGTTTTTAAGCTGATTGCCCAGCTAAGCGGCGGCGAACGTGGGCGGGTTGCTTTAGCAAAAATAATGCTCGGCGGGGCTAATCTGCTCATCTTAGACGAGCCGACAAACCATTTAGACCTGTTTTCAAAAGAAATTTTAGAAGATGCGTTGCGGGATTTTCCTGGCACGGTTTTGTATATTTCGCACGACCGCTATTTTATCAACAGCACCGCCACAAAAGTGCTAGAAATGAGCCGCACGGGCATAACAGAATATTTGGGCAACTACGATTACTACATCGACAAAAAAAAGCAGCTTGCCGAACAGCAAACCACCAAACAGCCCGAAAAACCAGCCAACGACAACGATTGGCAAGCAAAAAAACGCACAGAATCGGCAACACGCAAAGCAGAAACCCGCAAAAAACGCCTAGAGCAAACCATCGCCGAAACGGAAGAAAAAATCGCCGCCCACGAAACGCAACTCTTACAACCAGAAATAGCCACAAACGCCACCGCCGCCGCCGAAATCTTCCAAGAAAAAACCCTGCTAGAGGAAAAATTGCTGGATTTGTATGAGGAGTATGAAGAGTTGGATTAATGTGGCTTGCGGGTCTGCTTGTCGGACTAAAATCGGAGGGGAAAACGGGCGACCGAGGACGGTCGCCCCTACAACAACGCCGCCCGTCCGTCTAATCCCCAATGTTTCAATAAAAGTGTACGCAGGTGGGACACCCGCCCCATAAAAGGGTCGCCCGCTATTAAGTAGTCATAAAACAAAAAAATATAAGGAGGAATTTTTATGAGCGTTGGGCTTGCTAGTGCCTTTAATGTGGACGAACTAGGCGAAATACGCAACTATTACAGCGACCGTTATTTAGACGAAAACGGCAACGTTGACTGGGATAAAATGAACGACGAAACCGAACAGACCGTTACTGCGATACAAGCCGAAATAGCGAAAATTCGCAAGGAACGGGAAAAAGAGAAACGAGAAAAAGAAGCCGAGATAGCAACGCAAACGCCGAAAACGCCGAAAACACCGAAAACACCAATAAAAGCGGCAAAACCGAAAAAAGTAAATTTTACGCTAAATCCTGTAAAGCCGCTAAATATGCCCAATAGACTAAATACACTAAACGCGCTAAACCTGAATATATCGCAAACCTCGCCGCAAAATCCACTGCAAACGCCGCCGCAAACGCCGCAAACATCGCAAACAGAAAGGCTGCCAAATTCTAGGCTATGAACGACAGTAAAATAACGATAGACACAGTCTCCAAAATGGCGGGCGTGTCCAAAGCAACGGTTTCTCGGTATCTTAACAAAAAATATGAACATATGTCCGAACAAACGCGCCTACACATAAAGGACATTATCGAAGATTTAGGCTACCGCCCCAACATAATAGCCCGTAACCTAAAAACGAAAACAACCAAGCTAATAGGCGTTATCGTCTCGGACATCACAAACCCTGTAACTGTGCACCTTATAAAAGGGGTTATGAGTTACTGCGCTAAACAGGGCTACCAAGTAATAACCGCCAGCAGCGACGAAAGTTTGGAAAAAGAACGAGAATACATTTTGTCCATGGTGGATAGGCAGGTTGACGGCTTGATTATTAACGTTATAGATTACAATGAATACGGGCTGCTTGATACGCTAAAACAGGACGGCGTTAATATTGTGCTGGCGGACAGAACCATCAATAAAGCGTTATTCGACACGGTAACAACCGACAACTATTCCGCAAGCAAAATGCTGGTAGAAAAGCTGTATTCTATGGGCTACGATACAGTTGCGTTGTTTTCGTCAGATTTGCTAAAAAGTAACGTGCGATTATCCCGTTACAAGGCTTTTTTGGCGGAATCTCGTTTTCACACCACCAGCGACCCGCTACGGACAACTTACATCTTCCAAAATGATTTGGAAGACGAATACAAAGCCGCATTGCAAGATTTTATTGCGAACACTCCAAACAAACGGCGCGCAGTTTTTGCATCAACGCCGATGGCGCTGCTAAACTTGGTAAATGCGGCGTACGAACTGCACTTGAATATTCCCGAAGATTTAGGCGTTTGCGGTTACGATAACTTAACGTGGACAAAACTAATAGGCGGCGGCATCACCGTCGTAGAGCAACCTTTTTTTGACGTAGGTGCAGAAAGTGCTAACTTGCTTTTACGCCGCATAAACAGCGAACTAACAGGCCCGCCGAAATATATCGAGCTTAAATCTAAGCTGATTTTACGCAACTCGACGCAGATAAAAAGTTGACTATTCAGGTAAATCATAATTTGGAATGGGCGACTGATTAGGGCAAAACGGGGAGCGACCGATTAGGGAAAACGGGGATTGTTCGCTTAGGACAAACGGATTGGGACAAACGGATTGGGGCAAACGGATTGGGGCAAACGGGCGAACGGGGACGTTCGCCCCTACAGGGACGCATATCGTAGGGGCGACCGTCCCCTGTCCGGCAGGCGGGTCGGTCGCCCGTTCCCCCCAAAAATGTAAGCAAAATTTTACTACAGGTTTTAACTACAAGGAGGATTTTAACATGAAACAACAATTTCCAAGAACAACGGTAGCGGGCGTTTCGCTACCACGAATGCTGATAGGCACTAACTGGCTGCTTGGCTGGGGACATCGCACCCCCTCCGCCGATGCAATGATTAACGCCAAAAACCGCAACAAAGAAGCAATAGCGGACATTATTTGTGCTTTTTTAGAGTATGGCATTGATGCAATTATGGCTCCTGCCTCGGGAAACCCCGTTGTTGCGGACGGTTGTAAATTAGCCGAAGACCGAACGGGCAAAAAAGTAACAATAATAGACACGCCAATAATAAACGTGGACGACAGCACCGCCGCGCGCAAAGAGGCAGAGGCGGCAATTAAGGCAAGCAAGGCTATTGGCGCAACATTTTGCTTGCCGCACCACAGCTGTGTAGAGCAGTTGGTTAATAAAAATTTGGCGGCGATTCCACGGTTGACGGATTATCTTAGCTTAATACGGGATAACGGGCTGATTCCAGGGCTTTCGGCACATATGCCCGAACTTATTTTGTATTCCGATGCCAACAACTATGACGTGGAGACCTACATTCAAATTTACAACTGCTTGGGCTACATGATGCAGGTGGAAATTGAGTACATTCACTCGGTAATATGGAACGCCAAAAAGCCCGTTATGACAATAAAAGCAATGGCGGCTGGCAGAGTAACGCCGTTTGTGGGCTTGTCGTATGCTTTCGCCACTTTGCGGGAGCAAGACATGATAACAGTAGGCTGCTTTACCCCTGAAGAGGTTCACGAGGACGTAGAAATAGGCTTTGCCGCACTAGAACGCCGTGCCCCCGATTTAGCAGGTAGAGCAAGCCCCAATAAAACGGGCGTTTTGGCGGATTAAGCTGGCGTATGACAAACCAAAATAAAAACAAAAGCCAAAATAAAAACCAAAACAAAAACAGTTACAAATTTTTTAGCAATAGCGAATGTGAATATTATCCGTGCCACAACTATGGCGGCGAGGGCAATGACTTTAACTGCTTGTTTTGTTATTGCCCTCTGTATTTTTTGGCGGACGATTGCGGCGGAAAGTTTACTTTTGTTGGCGGCGGCGGGGTAAAAGATTGTTCGGGTTGCGTTGTGCCGCATTTGCCGCAAGGTTATGATTTTGTAATTGGGCGACTTAGGAGCAAGCTGGTATAAGGGAAAACGGATTATAGCAAAAACGGGGCATAGCAAAAACAGGTCATAGAAAAAACGGGCGAACAGGGACGTTTGTCCGTTTTGCCCGTTCGCCCGTTTCGCCTATTGCCTTGCTGGGCTAATACTATCCGTCAGCATTTTTATATTATATTGCGTGTTTTTATACGTGTCAACAATTTTGCGTAAATTTTCGGAATAACAAAAACGCCCCAAACAGGCAATTTTAAGCCTTTTTTCCAACCGCTCCGCTTTCGTAAAATTTTTGAAATATTTTTGAAATATTTTCAAAAATTTGCTTGACTTTTTTATTTTTTTGTTGTATATTTATATCGTTACATAAATATTGGAATAGGCACAAACGCCATTCCCAAATTACAAGGGGGATAACCTTAATGAAAAAAAGTAATTACACACCCAAGCGTGCTACAGAAATGCAAGCACCCAAAACAGAGTTGCCAAAAATAGGGCAAAAGCTGAAAACCTCTAAACGATACATAGCATTTTTTACAGCTTTTACGGTCATAGTGGCATCTGTTTCTATTTTTGCGTTCGCTTATAATGGCGGAAACAACAATGAAAGTACCGAATTTGACGGGATTTTTCCCGTGCCAGTAGACACCACATCACCAGGGGGCATTGAGGGAGAAGAAAATGAAACAGGCGGCGGCGGAGCTGGCGGCGGCGATACTGGAACAGGCGGCGGCGGCGGACAACCTGGTACAGGCGGCGGAAACGGCGGCGG
>WRKK01000237.1 GCA_009782245.1 Defluviitaleaceae bacterium
CCGAGGACGGTCGCCCCTACAATAGTGCCGACCGTAGGGGCGACCGTCTCGGTCGCCCGTTTGCCAATTCCGACATTTCCACAATTAAACCCCAGGCAAAACAGGCAACCGCAAAGTACCAATATCACTTAACAGTAAAAAAATTAACAAAATGAGCGGGTCAAGGGGCGCGCTCCTTGCGGGGTCAAGGGGCAGCGCCCTTGCGGGTGTGGGCAGCCTGCCCGCCGGCAGGCGGGCGCCCACGGTTTTGACCTTAGCTTTTGACCTTAAAAATCAATCTTGCTATACTCTTCCAAAAAAACCTCGTACAGCCGCAAATAGACGGGTAGTATTTTTTGGTATTTTGCAAAGTTTTCGGGGATTGGCGTGTGTTGGTGCGTTGTGCCTATCATGTTGGCAACTGCTGTGATGGTGGTAATTTCGCCTGTTGCGTATTGCCCCAAAACTACTGCACCTAAGCAGGAACTTTCAAACGATTGCGGCACTATTATTTTTTTGCCCAAAATATCTGCCATAATTTGCCGCCACAAAAACGAACGTGCAAACCCGCCCGTTGCCTTAATTTGTGCTATTTTTGTTGTCTGGGATTGGTCGATGATTTCTTCGATAACGGGTAAAATTGTGCAAAGGTTGAAAATAACGCCCTCCAAAATAGCCCGTATCATGTGGCTTTTGGTGTGATGCAAGCCAAGCCCCCAAAACGAACCACGCATATTTACTGCCTTTAACGGGTTTCGTTCGCCTGGTAGCGAGGGGTGAAATAGCAAACCGTCCGCGCCGACTGCCACTTTTTCGGCTTTTTCTGCTAGTATTTTGTACACATCTAAAGGGTCGCCGCTTGTTGCGGCGGCTTGCTGTTCTAATTCGCAAAAATTATCGCAAAACCACCGCAACGCAACCCCCGCCCCGTTTAATGCTCCGCCTATTACCCAATGTTCCGTTGTTAAAGGGTAGCAAAAAGTTCGGGCTTTTGAACCTACCCGTTCGGCAGGCGGGCCTGCCCGTCCGACAGGCGGGCCTGTAAACGGCTGGGGCAAAACCGTCCTGATTGCGGCACTTGTGCCGATTGTTACTGCAACGACATCGCTGCTAATCGCATTAACGCCCAAATTGGATAGTGTGCCGTCGTTTGCACCTATTACAACGGGCGTGTTTGCGTTTATTCCCATATCTTGGGCGTTGTTGGCGGTTATCTTGCCCATAATTGTAGTGGTTGGCACAATTTTAGATAATTTATCGGGCGTTATGCCGATAATTTTCAGCACTTCTGTATCCCAATTTAAGGTTGACATATTAAACAATCCGCTTGCACCCGCTATGGAATAATCCACCACATACTCGCCAAAAAGCCTGTAAAATACATATTCTTTTATACTGATAAATTTGTGGGCTTGCTCAAATATTTTGGGATACTCGGATTTTAGCCAAAGTAGCTTGCAAAATGGCGATGCGGCGTTGACAAAAGCACCCGTCCGTTGATAAATTTCCTGTTTATTTGGCACGTTTAGCGCCCAGTTGTAAGCACGGCGGTCAGCCCAAGTTATACTGTTAGTTAGCGGGTCGCCCGCAGAATCCACCGCTAAAATGCTGTGCATTGCACAACTAAAGGCAATAAGTGCAATTTGCGAGTTATCCCTAATAGTGCCGCTATCCAGGCAATTTTTGACGGCTTGCTTAATGCTATTTTTTACAGCAAAAAAAATCTCGTTGGGGTTTTGCTCGGAGATGTGGGCGGTGGGCGAGTGCAAGCTGTACGAAAAATAACTTGCAGTTACTGGCTCGCTTTTTTTGCCGAAAACAACCGCTTTTGTGCTGGTTGTGCCTATGTCCACGCCGATGTAATAGCTTGTCATGCTTGTCATTGCGGCTTGCCGATTGCTATTGCGTAAACTGTGTACTCGTTTGTGCCGTCTAGCCCTAAAACTTCGTCGCAGACGGCTTGGTCGTAAGCCGCCATGCAGCAGCTGCCCAGCCGCAAACTAGCCGCCGAAAGCATTATGTTTTGCCCAACGTGTCCCAAATCGATTAAAATTACCCTGTGCGAATGCTCCGAATAACGCCATTCTGAACGATACGGCACACAAGACAAAAATAATACTGCCTGTGCCGTAGCCGCCCATTTTTGCCCTACTAACATTTTTGTAATTTGCTCGTCGGGATTTCTCAACGTTTTCAAAAATTCTATTGAAACTTTTTTGCTGCCGATGTTAGCGGTGGGTGCGTAATAATATAAGCCCTGCGGCAATCCGTCCACATTTCTAACGGCTATATAGGTTTCAAATGGGTGCCGCGCGCCGCCGCTGGGAACAGGCCGCAAGGTAAACGCCTCGTTTTGCCCACGATATTCTTGTATGCCTTGCGCGCTGTGCAAAATAAACGCTAGTTGACTTTGCGTTAATTGTGCGTTTTTGTCGTAAGCCCGCACGCTACGCCGCAAATCCAGCAAATTAGAATAAGAATCCTCGTGGATAGGGTTGTGCGCCCGTTCGGTAAAAGGGTGCAGGTCGATTAGCGGACTTTGGGTTTTTTTGCCATGCGGCGGGTGCGGCAAATTTTTTTCCTGGTCGCTTTTTGACATTGCCTCCGAAAATTCGGGACATTTCATAAAGTTGCGGTTGTTGGTTATGGTGTTTTGTAAATTTTCGTTATTGTTCATAAATAAGCTCCTTAAAAAATTTTCGGTAAAAACTGACTTTGACATACTCCCCACCCGCCTGCCGGACGGGCAGGTAGCTAAAGCAAGGGGATTCAAGGATACAAGCGATACTAGCTGACTAACGCCAGTCTGACAGTATCTCTCCCCAGAGTAGATGCCCCTACTCTTAAAATATTAGTTGCGGCGTTAAAATCTCTATCATGCTCCACACCGCAGTTAGGGCAAACCCAAGACCGCTGACTTAACGGCAATTCTTCGAGCCTGTAGTCGCAATTAGAGCAGGTCTTGCTAGACGGAAAAAACCGAGGTATTTCAACAACCGTTGTACCAAACTTTACAGCTTGGCTTTTAAGTATTTGCACAAATTTACTGTGTGATAGGTCAGAGATTTTTTTACCCCACAGCCGTTGCATAGCCTTAATATTAAGGTCTTCAATGAAAATAAAGGCGTATTCGCTACACAGATAACTTGCTAACTTAAAATGGAAATCCTTACGCAAATTAGCTATACGCTCGTGGGCTTTTGCCAACCTTAATCTTGCTTTTTTGCGGTTGTTTGAACCTTTCTTCTTGTGAGATAGTTCTCGGTTAAGTTTGGCTATTAGTTTAGAATTTTGGTCAAAAAATAAAGGCGAGACTATATCACAACCATCGCTTGCAGTTAAGAATGTTTTAAGCCCGAAATCAAAGCCGACCATTTTACCAGTTCGTGCTAAAACTTGTGAGGGCATATCCCTGCCCGTCCGGCAGGCGGGCTGTTTGCAGACGATAAAGATATGTATAGAGCCTGTGGTGGAGCGTTTTACGGTTATCATTTTAACTTCTCCGCTAATCTCACGAGATTTGGAATACTTATATTTTACGCCTTTAATTTCTATCGTGTTGTCGTATAGTTTGTAGCCAGTTTGCTTTAATGTAAATGATTTATACTTCACTAGCTTTTTGAAAGTCGGCGGATTAGTGCGTACTTTGCGTTTGAGGTTGCGAAAAAACAGCTGATAGCCACGGTCAATGCGTTCCGCTATATCTTGGATAGCTTGTGAATTTAAGGCTTTCCAAGACGAGAACTTCGCAGTTTTCTTCAGCTTAGTTATGTGCTTTTTCAAGGTATTTGCAGATAGATATTTGCCAAATATCTTGTAGTAGCGTTTGTGCAGGGCGATACAATGGTTGTATATTTTGCCAGCTAAATATATGTCATCGTGCAAGCGGCGGTTGCGTTTGGAGCGATATAGCTTAAAGGTGTATGTTTTTATCAAGTTATTTCCTCCTCATCTACGACTTAACTACAATTACATTTTAACACAAAAATATTCAAAATACAAGTATTTTACCTGTCTGCCGACAGGCAGGCAAAAGAAAGGTGTCGCCTTATATCCCCACCCGCCTACCGAACGGGCAGGTACTTAAAGGCTGGGGTTTTACGGCGAGGTTAATAAGCAAGCCCTGCAATGGTAACAGGGCTTGCAAAATTTTTCTAGGTTAAAGCAAGGTTAAGCTAGGATTAAGTTAGATTAAGCTAAATCAAAACTAAACCAAAGCCGAAGATAAAACAAATAATGCAAAAGCTATTAAATATCGGTCTTCCAAAGCCCGTGTAGATTGCAGTAAGCATAAGCGGCAACAGGAGTATCGTCAGCAAGGGCAAAAGTTACGGTTGGCTCGTCGTTTGGGTTAAGGCGTTTCATTTGACCGCCATTTTTGGTTTCTAAATAAATAAAAGTAATATTGTGTTCTTCAGTCATTGGGTGTGCAACGCTACCAACGGTTATTTTAACAGTAGTTCCCGAAACATTAACCACGGGCAAGTGTTTTTCTTGGGCGGCATCAACGGTATTTGGTGTAAGTTCCGTCATTTTTTCGCCGCAACAAGTAAGTGAGACATTTTTATCAATTACAAAGCCAACTGCAACGCCACAATGTTTGCATATAGCAAATTTTGCCATAATCAAATCCTCCTGTTAGTTATATTTTGCCAATTAAATCTAGGCCAGGTTTAAGGGTTTCTTCGCCAGGTGTCCAGTTAGCTGGGCAAACTTGGTCGCCGTGTTGGGCTACAAATTGGGCAGCTTGAACTTTACGCAACAAATCGGCGGCACTGCGTCCTATGCCTAGTGCATTTACTTCGTATGCAACAATTTCTGTATCAGGGTTTATAATAAAACTGCCCCTAAGCGCCAAGCCCGCATCTGGGATAAGCACTTCAAAATCTTCCGAAATTTTATGGTTGGGGTCTGCTAACATTGGGTACTTAATTTTGCGAATGGTTTCAGAGGTATCGTGCCAAGCCTTGTGAATAAAGTGGGTATCGGTAGAAACCGAATAAACTTCGCAACCAACTTTTTGGAACTCGGCATATTTATCAGCCAAATCGCCTAACTCGGTGGGGCAAACAAAGGTAAAATCTGCGGGGTAAAATACAAACACAGACCATTTGCCTTTCAAATCATTTAATGTTACTTCCTTAAAATCGCCATTTACATAGGCTTGTGCCGTAAATTCAGACACTTTTTTTCCAATTAAAGACATATAATTTCCTCCTAAAATATAGTGGTTTAGGTTTTACCACCAAAATTTACTAATAATAATTGGTACTATTAACTACTTGATACTATATTAAACTAAAAAAATTTGTTTGTCAAGCGTTATAAAAAAAATTTTTTTATTTTTTTGTTTTATTTATTTTATTTTTGCGGTTAAGAAAATTTATTATACTGCCGATATAATAAATGTAACAAAAAAGCGTACAAAACAGCCAAAATTTAACACAAATGCGGGCAAAATTAAAATGCAATAAAATACGATTATGAGGAGGAGACTGCTACAAAAATATTCATAAGTTAGCCACAAAATTATTTGCCAAAATTTAATTGGTAGTGTATAATGTATTTGGACTTGATTAACGTTATTAATGTCTGGCGGCTAACCGATAGTTGTGGATATGTTTGTCCGTAAAGTAGCAGCAATATAAATATGCAAATTAGTCAATTAACAAGAACCCAGCCAACACCAAGGGTACAAGCAAACCAAACAGCCGCACCAGCAAACGCAACCAACAACGCCATTACGGTACAAGATACTGTAGAAATTTCTGGCCAACCAGCAGCAAATAATAATAACAATACAAACAACACGCAAGGCGCACGCCGCTACACAGCCGATATATCCCGTATGCGTGAAATTTGGACAGATCACGAGCGCCATGTAGAATCGTTCCGCCGTCTAGTGCAAACATTGTTAAACAGGCAAGCAGACGCATCTAATGCCGCTGGCACACCGTGGGATTTTAATAACCCAGATTTGATGGTAAACATAGACGAAGCAACCCGCACAGCAGCCCAAGAGGCCATCGGCGAAGGCGGCCCTTTCAGCGTAGAGGCTGTAGCCACTAGATTACTAGATTTTGCCGTTGCTATCTCTGGCGGCGACCCAGAGCGTATTTCGGTATTGCGTAACGCCGTAGAACGTGGCTTTGCCGCCGCCGAACGCCAATGGGGCGGGGCATTGCCCGATATAAGCCAACAAACCCGTGAGGCAGTTATGAACGGCTTTGACCAATGGCAGCAATCTGGCTCGGCGTCTAGCATAACATTACTTAACCGAGATTAAGACCAAACCGCTTAATATCACACGTTTTAGCCAAAATTAACACTATTATCAAAATCAGCAAAATCAAAAAAATCAACAAAATCAACAAAATCAACAAATTTTAGTAAATTTAGCAACTAAATGGAGGTGCAAAAAATGACTATTAATAATGTCGCGTCAACCCAACTTAATACTAGTATGATAAGAGTAGCTACTGGGCAACGCATTAACTCTGCCGCCGACGATGCCGCTGGTTTAGCTATTTCCGAAAGAATGACCGCACAAATTAGGGGTTTAGATCAAGGCACAAACAACGTCATGAATATGCAGAATTTGGTTAACACCGCAGAGGGTGGGCTTTCGTCCATTAACGATAATTTACAACGTATGCGAGAACTTACTTTGCAAGCAACAAACGCAGTTTACACCGATTCTGACCGACAAAACATTCAAACCGAAATAAACCAAATAATGTCCGAAATAGACGCAACTGCCAGCCGTACAGAATTTAACGGTATGCGTTTGTTGGAGGGCGGTTTTAGTGCCGAAGATGGCCGTGGTCTTTATACCGCCGCCGATTCTGCTGGCCGTGGCCCAACTGTCAACATCGGCAACATGACTTCTGACATGATTTTAGGCCCAGAAGAATTTAACGTTGTAGGCAGCACCACCGACCAAATGCAAGCCAACTTACAAAGAATTGACAACGCTATGGCTCGCGTAAACTCGGAACGTGCCTACCTTGGTGCAATGTCCAACCGTTTTGATACCACAATAGCATCTAACCAAATTACTAACCTTAACACCGCCGCCGCTCGTAGCAGAATAGCCGATGCAGACATAGCACTAGAAGTAATGCGTATGGAACAAGCAAGCGTTATAGAACAAGCACAACTATTAGCAGAACAACGCAACCAAGAGCAACAAGGTGTGCAAATGGCATCTTTGCTTGGTTAGACTGGGCTGGGTTTTAATAAGAAATTTAATAAGAAAAGGCTGCTTTTAAGCGGCCTTTTTTGTTTGGCGGGAACGGGCGACCGTTTGCCCTCAACCAACGGGGGGCGTTGGTGTTGAGGGTTTCACAACGGGCGACCGAGGACGGTCGCCCCTACGGGGACGCATATTGTAGGGGCG